>NZ_JBHSTW010000017.1:0-6083 GCF_042660305.1 Rothia nasimurium | reverse complement strand
TCCGATGGGGTATCGGAGCCAGGCTTTGGCAGCCCTGACGGTCTAGGATTAAACCAGTCCAACTTTCGGGGGCTAGTTCAGAGAGCAGGCGGGGTTTTGATATGCAGGTGAGAGGCTAGTTCATCGGGGCGAGCGTGAGCATGCAAAACCCCTAACGAACTAAGACCGCAAGCTCCTACCTAGCGGGAGTTCTCTGCCATCCAGGCCTCGATACCCTCTACGGTGCGGGGCAGAGCCGCAGAGAGGTTCTCGTTGCCGTCCTCAGTGATGAGCACATCGTCTTCAATACGGATGCCGATGCCGCGCAGCTCCTCGGGGATAGCCAGGTCCTCTTCCTTGAAGTAGAGGCCGGGTTCAATGGTGAAGACCATACCGGGCTCGATGATGCCCTCCATGTAGAGCTCATTCTTAGCCTGGGCGCAGTCGTGCACGTCAAGACCCAGGTGGTGGCTGGTGCCGTGGGGCATCCAGCGGCGGTGCTGGCCGCCCTCAGCAGAGAGGGAAACCTCAGCCGAAACAGGCAGAAGACCCCACTCGTGTAAGCGGGTTGCCAGAACCTGCATGGCAGCGTCATGGACCTCGTGGAACTTCTTGCCCGGCACCGCAACCTTAAAGGCAGCGTCGGCAGCTTCGAGCACGATGTTGTAGGCCTTAGCCTGGACCTCGGAGAACTTGCCGTTGACCGGGAAGGTGCGGGTGACGTCCGCGGTGTAGAGGGTGTCGTCCTCAACACCGGCATCGAGCAGCAGCAGCTTACCCTCATCGACGGTGCCGTTATTACGGATCCAGTGCAGAATCGTGGCGTTGTTCCCGCAGGCGGCAATGGTGTCGTAGCCCAGGTCATTACCTTCAACACGGGCCTTGGCGAAGAAGGCGGTTTCGACTACGCGCTCGCCGCGGCGGTGGGCAACAGCAGCGGGTAGAGCCTTGACGACCTCGGCAAAGCCCTCGATGGTCAGGTCCACTGAGCGGCGCAGGTTCTCCACCTCGATGGCGTCCTTGACCAGGCGAGCCTCAGAGAGAGCCTCGGTCAGGGCAGCGTCGAGCTTATCTGACTCTTCTAAGTCAACAGAGGTGTTGTAGCGTGAGGTATCGACCAGGGCATCGACGTTCAAATCAACGTTGCGGACCAGACGGATACGCACACCGCCCAGAGCCTCGGGGCCGGCGTTCTTGGTAATAGCTACTTCAAGCTCACCTAAGTCCTTGGTGCGCAGACCGTACTCGGCACCCAGCGATTCGAGGGTGGGGCGGGGGCCAATCCAGAACTCACCGTAGCGGGGATCACGGTAGAACATCTCGGTATCGCGCCCTGCCAGGGGGCGGAAGTAGAGGGTGACCTCGTGGTTGGAGCCGTTGTCTCCCTGGCCTTCTTCAGCGGGCTCAAAGACCAGCACAGCATCGGGCTCATGATCTAGACCCAGGCCGGTCTGGTGGGCAAAGGCTGAATGGGGGCGGAAACGGTAGTCGGTGTCGTTTGAACGCACCTTGAGGGGGCCAGCGGGGAGCACCAGGCGCTCGCCGGGGAAGAGAGCTGAAATCTTGGCGCGGCGCTCAGCGGCGAAGTCGGCTACGCGGGCACGGGCAGGGAGCTGGTCGGACGCCGGCGCCCAGTTAGCTGCCATAAAGTCGGTGAAGGCACTGGATTTGGGGGCTGCGGAGCGGTTGGTGACGCGTTCTTCGATGGGCTGATCGTCACCGGGGGTTGAGGTATTTTCGCTAGTAGTCATGCCTACCAGTCTAGTGAGCCGGGTAACGGTGCGTCTAGCTGAAGATAGTGCCCTTGATACTTAAGGGTGGCTAATGGTTGCTATCTGTTACGGACGGGCCGCCGCAGGTAGTCTGGTGCTATGTACGACCTGCACACCCACTCCCGTATTTCTGATGGCACCCAGCCGGTAGCCGAGCTGGTCGCCGACGTAGCCGCTACCGGGCTCACCGGCTTCGCCCTGACCGACCACGACACTACCGCTGGCTGGGCAGAGGCTGAACAGACAGCCGGACGCCTGGGGCTAGACTTCCTGCCCGGCATGGAAATCTCCTGCTCGGCTCAGGGGGTGAGCATCCACCTGCTCTCCTATCTGCACGACCCCACCGACCAGTTCCTTCTGGCCGAAATCAGCAGAGCCCGAGACTCCCGCGTAGGCCGCGCCCAGCGTATGGTCGAAAGACTCGCCGAAGACTACCCGATTACCTGGGAGACCGTCCAGGACCAGGTGCACGAGGGCGCTACTGTAGGCCGCCCCCACATCGCCGATGCCCTGGTAGCCCTTGGCGCTGTTGCCAACAGATCAGAAGCCTTCGAAACCATTCTGACCACCCGCTCAAAATACTATGTGCCCCACTACGCCGTGGACCCTGTGAAGGCTGTTGAACTGGTACGTGCGGCAGGGGGTGTTCCGGTCATGGCCCACCCCAAGGCGTCCGCCCGCGGAAAACTCGCCAGCGACGAAACCATCTACGCCATGATTGAGGCAGGCCTGGCCGGCTTTGAGGTCTACCACCGCGACAACCCGGAAGAAGGCCGCACCTGGCTGCTGGAAACAGCAGCCAGGCACGAGCTTCTAGTCACCGGCTCCTCCGACTACCACGGCACCGGCAAGCCCAACCGTCTGGGCGAAAACACCACGCCCCGCGAGACGGTCGAACGGATTCGTGAGTTGGCTAGGTAGCCGGGTTATTGGGCAGGGCAGATACATCCCCGGCGGCGACCCTCTCATAGCTCGCGCCGGGGCGCTCGCTATGATTCACGCCAGCCCCGCGCCAGCCGCCGGGCGATGTACCTGCCCTACCCTTAGTTCTTGGGCTACTTCTTGAGCCAGAGCGTAGCTGACCCGGGCACGGCACCTGCGGCGAAAGCGTCCTGAGAGTCAGGGGCAGAGCCCAACACAAACTCGGCTTCAGCCAGGGCCGCTGGCAGGGGAGCGGGCTCGGTGCTGAAGTTGGTCAGGTTGACCCAGCCGCCGGGGCGCTCAAAGGCCAGGACGGCCTCGTCCTCCGTCTCAAGCCAGGTCAGCTTTTCTGCGCCCTGGAGCTGGCGGCGGGCAGCCAGGGCTGCCCGGTAGAGATTCAGGGTCGAATCTTCCTGCTGCTCCTGAGCCGACACCGCGTAGCCTGAGAACCAGGCGGGCTGGGGCAGGTGGGGCTTGCCAGTACCAAAACCGAAGGCCGGGGCGTCCGCCTGCCAGGGCAGGGGCACCCGGCAACCGTCACGGCCGACATTTACGCCGGGGGAGTTGAAGAAGGTGGGGTCCTGGCGCTCGCTGTCAGGAATCTCAGCGACCTCATGCAGACCCAGCTCCTCGCCCTGGTAGAGGTAGGCTGAACCGGGCAGAGCCAGCTCAAAGAGGGTGGCGGCGCGGGCGCGGGCAGAACCGAGCTCACGGTCAAGTTCCTCAGCCGGACCACCTGCCAGCAGCCACTCGTGGCCCACCTTCTCGTTGGTCTTACCCTCCACAAAGGGCAGACCGTAGCGGGTGGGGTGGCGCACCACATCGTGGTTGGAGAGCACCCAGGTACTCGAAGAGCCGGACTCAGCGGAGAGGCCCAGGTTCTCCGCCACAATCTTTCGGAATTCACCGGCGTCAAAGCGGGCAGTGAGCAGATCAAAGTTGAAGGCCTGGCCCAGACCCTGGGCGGACGCGTAGGCGGGGCGGCGGTCGCGCTCCACCCAGGCCTCAGCCACGGCAGTACGAGGGGGAGTGTATTCGTTGAAAACGGCCCGCCATTCCTTATAAATCTCGTGCACATCGTCACGATCCCACATGGGGTGGTTGCCATCCTTGGGCATGGAATCGAGTTCCGCCTGGGAGGGGAGTACCTCGGGTAAGTCCTTGGCGATACCGTGGGCAACATCGATGCGGAAGCCGTCCACACCCCGGTCGGCCCAGAAGCGGAAGGTCTTCTTAAAATCTTCGTGAACCTCGGGGTTGTGCCAGTTCAGGTCAGGCTGCTCAACCGCAAAGTTGTGCAGGTACCACTGGCCGTCCCCTACCGGCTCCCAAGCCGGGCCACCAAAAATAGAGGTCCAGTCAGACGGGGGTAGCTCACCCTTGTCGCCCAGCCCATCGCGGAAGATATAGCGGTCGCGGGCTGCAGAACCCGGAGCGGACGCCAGGGCCTCCTGGAACCAGACATGCAGGTTAGAGGTGTGATTAGGAACCACATCAACAATGAGCTTGAGACCGGCTGCGTGCAGGGCGCTCGCCATCTCATCGAAATCTTCCAGGGTGCCAATCTTGGGGTCAACGTCGCGGAAATCATCAACGTCGTAGCCACCGTCGGCCAGAGCGGAGGGGTAGAAGGGGGAGAGCCAGACGGCATCTACACCCAGTTTCTTGAGGTAGGGAACCTTAGCGGTAATGCCCTTGAGGTCGCCGATACCGTTGCCATCGGCGTCCGCAAAGGAGCGGGGGTAAATCTGGTAGACAACGGCCTGGCGCCACCAGGTGGGGTCGTCTGCTGCGGGAACCAGGAGGTTGTCGAGAGAGTCGGGCATTGTAAGCCTTTCGTCGTGAATGAAAAGGAAATTACGCGGTAGATGCGGTTTATTTAACGGCGCCTTGGGTAAGACCTGACATAACCCACTTCTGGCAGAAGATATAGGCGATAACCGAGGGAGTCATAGCCATCAGATACGACGCAAAAGAAACGTTGTAGTTGTTGCTGAACTGGGTCTGGAACATCGCCTGAACCACGGGCAGTGTCTGCATCGTCGGGTCCGCTGTAATGAGCGAAGGCATCATAAAGTCGTTCCACGAAGCGAGGAAGGCAAAGATTGCTACTGTTGCTGCCATAGGGAGCAGTAAGGGGAAGATGATAGTCCAGAAGATGCGTGATGGAGAAGCCCCGTCCATACGTGCACTTTCTTCAAGCTCCTCGGGAAGCGACCGAATGAATGCGGTGAACAGCAGGGTGCTGAATGACATCTGGAACATGATGTGCAGGATTGTCACACCTACAGGATTCGCCAGCCCCACCATACCGGTGAGTTTTACCTGGGAAAGCGCCAGTACCGGGAAAGGCAAAAACATTGCTGCCATGAGGTAGTAACAGGAATACCGGAAGAACTTACGGTTCCAGTTACGCGATATGGCGTAGGAAGTCATCGCGCTTAAGAGAACCGCACCAATCACGCTGAAAAGGGTGACCAGAATCGAAATGGTAAACGCACGGGGGAAATTAGTGAGAGTCCAAGCTTCCTGAAAACCTGAGATACTCCAGGGAGAAGGCAACGTGAAAGCTTCGTTTAGTACTGCCTGGTCTTTGGTCTTAAATGCCATCGATATTGCTACGAAGAAGGGCAGAATAACGGTGACTGTGCAAAGCATCAGCAGACCGGTGAGCGTCCAAACGCCCGACCCTTTACTGCCTGAACGCATACGGCTTTTCTTTGTCTTGACTTCGTAGTCAAATCCTTCGCTGGGGCTAGGAACAATTTGGGTTGTCATTAGAACTGTGCCCTTCCTCTAGAAATGCGCAACTGGAGAAGCGCAATTGCGAGGGTGATGATGAAAAAGATAGTGGAGTTCGCCATCTGGTAAGCGTAATCGCCGGTGTCAAAACCGGTAAAGATTGTCATAGCTACAGAACGCGTAGCAGTACCTGGGCCACCATTCGTCAAGCCGACGATGATGTCGTACATGCTGAGGAAACCTTTGAAACCGAGGATGATGTTGATCAAGACATAACCTGAAATCATCGGAAGAGTGATGCGTAAGAACTGCTGCACTGAGCGCGCCCCATCCAACGCTGAAGCTTCGTATACGTCGCGAGGTATCGTAACCAGCGCTGCGATATAGATGAGCATGGCAGAGGGAATAGCCTGCCAAGTCGTTACGAGAACGATAGCTAGCCAAGCTAGGTTGGGGTTTGCAAGGATTGACTCTTGTAGCCACCCGATATTCAGCGAAGCAGCTGCATTTGGCAGAGTATTCGCAAAAATAAACTGGAAGACATACGAAATGATGATGCCAGAAACAACCATCGGCAGAACAAAAATAGAGGCTTATTCAAAAGTAGACACGCACCCCACCCCCACCAACTAGACAACGGCCCCACCCGCGGCAAAAATATGAGCGTTA
>NZ_JBHSTW010000016.1:0-75289 GCF_042660305.1 Rothia nasimurium | reverse complement strand
CTATTGTTTTTGGTGATCGGTTGCCGCAGGTGGCTGGTCGCTAGATTTGTTGTGGGTTTACACCGTTAATCTGACAGTCCCGAGACAAAAGGGGGCTTGCCAGGCGCGGGAGCAACGTAGAAAATTCCAGGAATTGGGGAAACGATATCTGCCATGATGTGTTTTCTTTCTTGGTAGGGAGTGAATTTACTGCTCTGAAGAGGCAAAGTCGTCAACAACAGAGCGTGCGGCTGCAGCTACTTCTGGGGCATTTGGAGAATCGGAGTGCACACAGATAGAGGCAAAAGGAATCGTAATTTCAGTGCCATCGACCGCTAGAATCGGCTGACCTGAGAGAGCCCTGCGAATTCGTTCTTTTACTGCAGACGGATCTGCCTGTTCAGGTTTCCTTTGAATGATGAGAGAGCCTTCTGCGCTGTAGTTGAGATCAACGTATAGTTCCGGTATGAACTCAACCCCTAAGTCAGCACAAACGCGTTCGTGAGCGGTTCCTGCTAGGCCGAAGAATGGAACACCGTACTGAAGGTTTACCTGAGCAGCCTCGTTCATAAGCTCATCGTCACCGGCAAGGATTCCGTAGAGAGCGCCGTGGGGTTTGATGTGATTAAGTTGCGCGCCGTGCTGGCCTAAGAATGCTGTTAATGCCCCTACCTGATAACGGATAATTTGTCCGACCTCAGAAGGTTCGAGGGCCATTCGCCTGCGGCCAAAACCAGTAAAGTCTGGCAGACCTGGGTGGGCGCCAATTTTGACTCCGTGCTCGACCGCCATCTTGACGGTCTGATCCATGATTGCAGGGTCGCCGGCATGCCAACCGCAAGCAAGGTTGATGGCATCTACAAGGGGCATGAGTGCTTCGTCGTTGCCAAAGCTGTGAAGGCCGATGCCTTCCCCCATATCCGAATTAATCTCAATCTTTGTGCTCTGCATAACATCATCATAGGTTTAAGGTGATGCAGGTCGCAAAAATGTTGCATGGCGGGATAAAGAGAAGTGGAGACGAGCCCTTCCCAGGGGGCCCGCCTCCACTTCGGTTTACTGCCCACACCCCTGCGGGCAGCTATCAGAGACGATAAATTTGAAACACACTCATACTCTGAATCGCAGGTCTGTCAGCCCAAACTCTTCCAGACCTACTACACCAAGTATGACACCTCAACCTCTGCAAAACCTGAGATTCTGTAGGCATAAAAGGGGATAAAAACCGGGCAGGTGTGGAACCTTGCCCCCTGTTTGGGGTCTGGCAAGGTGAAACAAAACCACCCCTCAATAGTGCAAATTTTATCTATCTGTAAAAAATTACTAGACCTTCATGGCGTGTTGCCCTCCCTGCTATACGTTTGACCGCTGATAGAGAGGGCATGGTGGCACGGGTGGCTTACTTTACCTCATCGAGGTCAGCAGATTCAGGCACCTTCACCCGGGTATCCATGTTCAGGGTATCGCCGCGGAAGAAGGGCTTGAACTCGTCGCGGCCCATCAACAGGGCCATCAGGCCAAAGCCAATCACAAACGAGGCAACCGCCGTAACGAACACACCGCTGGTGCCCAGCATCTGGGTGTAGCCGTACTCAGGGTCAGCCATGTTGTAGAGCGAAATGACGAGAATAGCGGTCATCATCAGACCACCGGTTGCCGGAATAACCAGGCGGAACACCACGTTGCGGGCGCTGGTGAAGATATCGCCCCGGTAGTACTTGATGCAGGCGAAGGACGTCACCGCGTAGTACAGGGCTACAGCAACACTGGCAGCCTCGATGGTGTCGGCCAGCATGTTCTCGCTGATGTAGGTCATGCCTGCGTAGAAGAGAGCCGAGCAGACACCCATATAAACAGTGGAAGTCTTGGGGGTCTTGAACTTAGGGTGCACATCGCCGAACTTAGCCGGGATTGACCGGTAGATAGCCATGGCAAAGATGCCGCGGGAGGACGGCAGAATCGTGGTCTGGCAGGTCGCCAGGGCAGATACAGCCACCGCCAAAATGATGATCCAACCCCAGGAGCCCAGCGCGGCGTCCTTAAAGGGGGTGAAGACGTCGTCCGAATTATCGGGGTTAGCCAGGCCAATGCCGCCCGAACCGGCACCCGCGTACATCAGGGCCACCACGGTCACAAACACATAGGTAACCACCAAAATAGAGCTGGAAAGGACGGCCGCGCGCCCCGGGGTGCGGTGAGGGTCCTTGGTTTCCTCGGCGATAGCCAGGCAGGTGTCCCAGCCCCAATAGATGAAGATAGCAATCAGTACGGCCTGAATCATGCCGTCAAAACTAGCCTCAAAGGGGTTAAACCAGTTAGCTTCAAACTCAAAGCCCGCCACCGCGCCCGACGCCAGGGAGTTAAAAACACCCAGTGCCAGCAGCACAATCGCCACATACTGAATACCAACCAGCAGCCACTGGGTCAGCGAGCCAGCCTCAATATTGCGGTAGGAAATCCAGGTGGTCAGGGCAATCACCAGAACACCGGTTGCCACAATAACGTGCTTGTTGTGGGCCAGATCGTCCTGCCCCAGTAGCAGCCAAAAATAGATCGCCGCAATCTGGGTCTGATTAGCCATAGCAATCACGCCCGCCACGATAACGCCCCAGCCAGAAATCCAGCCGGTCTTCGGCCCAAAAGCCTTAGCGCCCCAGGTGAAGACCGTGCCCGAATCCGGCACCGCCTCGTTCAGCTCTTTATAAGAGAGCGCCGTCAGGAGCATAGGGATAAAACCCAAAATCAGGGCTATCGGGGCTTGATAGCCCACGGCTATCACGATGAAGCCAATAGAGGCAGCCAGTGAGTACATGGGGGCGGTTGACGCAACCCCGATGACGGTTGAAGAAGCTAGCCCCAGGCGCCCTGCGGCAAGGCCTTTGTGGCGGAAGTCGTTGGTCATTGTCGCTAAAGATCATCCTCTGCGGTGAGGTGGGCGTAAGAAGCCCGCCCCGGTGGCGGTTAAGAACAGCTTTCAGTATAGGGGTTTAAAACCAGGACGCCGCCGCTCACCATCCCTGCCAAGGGGCAGGGCGGCGGGCGACGGCGTCCTAACGGGGTAGCTACCCGAAGGGTGAACTACTTGCCGCGGGCGGCGCGCTTTTCAGCCTGCTCGCGGTCGTAGGCCTGCCAGTATTCGCGCTGGGTGAGCTCGTCGGTGCCGTCCCAGGCGTCCAGGTTCTTGATCTCGGGCAGGTCTGACGCCTGGAAGATCGGCTCAAGACCTGCCTTGCGCTGGGCCTCGTAATTGCGGAGTACCTTCATGACCTGGGGCATCAGCAGGCAAACCGCTGTCAGGTTGACGATAACCATGCCACCGTTGAGCAGGTCGGCCAGGTTCCACAGCAGGTCGATGGAAGCAATAGCACCGAAGAAGACGAACAGAATCACGACGACGCGGAAGATGTTCATGGGCAGGTGCTTCTCGGTGACGAAGCGGATGTTGGACTCGCCGTAGTAGTAGTTACCGATGATGGAGGAGAAGGCGAAGAGGGCAATCGCTACGGTCAGGAAGTGAACCGCCCAGGGGCCCAGCTGGCTAGAGAGCGCAACCTGGGTGAGGGTGCCTGCGGAGTTCTTGTCGCCGTAGGGGATGTCGCCGGCTACCAGCACGATAAAGGCGGTGACGGAGCAGACCAGCATGGTGTCGAAGTAGACACCCAGGGCCTGCACGAAGCCCTGCTTGGCGGGGTGGGAGACGGACGCGGTTGCACCGGCGTTGGGGGCGGTACCCATACCGGCCTCGTTAGAGAGCAGGCCGCGGCGCATACCCTGGGTGATGACGCCGATCAGGGTGCCGGTGACAAATTCCTTCAGGCCGAAAGCACCTGCGAAGATATCTGCCAGGACGCCGGGGACGGCACCCAGGTTCATGACGACGATAATCAGACCCAGGATCAGGTAGAGCACGGCCATGAAGGGCACCATGATTTCGGTGACCGATGAGATGGTGCGGATGCCGCCGAAAATGATGAAGGCTGAGATAACGGCAATCACCACGCCAATGGCAATGCGGAAGCCCATAGCGCTGGGGTCTGATGCGTCAATGCCGAATGAGGTGGCGGTTGCGCCAACGATGGCGTTGGTCTGCACAGCGACGAAGACGAAGGCGTAGGTGATAACGATGAAGGCAACGAAGATGAGGCCCAGCCAGCGGGCGTTAAGACCGCGTGACATGTAGTAGGCGGGGCCACCGATGTAGGAGTCCTCGCCCTTGCGCTTGTAGAGCTGGCCCAGCAGGGACTCTGCGAAGGCGGACGCGGCACCGACGGAGGCGATAACCCACATCCAGAAGACAGCGCCGGGGCCGCCCATGGTGATAGCCATGGCAACACCGACGATGTTGCCCACGCCCACACGTGAGGCAGCGGAGACGGTAAAGGCGCGGAAGGCGGAGATGCTCTTCTTGCCGTTGTACTCGGTGCCAGCGGGGTCCTTGAGGGTGCGGAACATTTCGCCGATCAGGCGGAACTGAACGCCTCGCGTTGCGATGGTGATGCCCAGGCCTACGGCTACCAGGGCGTACATGAGGAAGTTGGCCCAGAGGTTATCTGAGATGCCGGTAATAACCTCGGTTGCTCCAGCGGTGGATTCGTTAATCCAGTGCACTGCGTTGAGCAGAGTATCCATGCGTGCTCCAAATCGTTAAAAGGGCAGACCGCCCCGGGGTATGGGTGGGTGCGTCTGCACTTGGTGGGGCGCCTTAGCTGCGGCACGGTGGGCAGCAAGGGCGGAGAATCACCGGCGCTAGGGCGGTGAACACTAGGGGTAATTCTCACAGCTCGGTTGCGTTTGTGCAAAACACGTCTACTGTGATGTTGCCGTTTCGTGCACCGCTTTAAACGGATAGGTACCATCTGACTCGGAAAAACCCAGCTGGTTGGTGGGTTTTTCTGAGTTAGATGGTACCTACCCTGCGAGATAGGGCGGACGGACGCTAGGCGCCGGGGCGGGGTGCGTCCGTGTTGTCGGTGAAGACGTCGGGGATGCCGTCCTCGTTCTCGTCGATGCTTTCCTTGAGCGCAATCTGCTTGTAGTGCTTGTTGCGAATCGACAGAATCGTTGCGCCTAAGACCGCTGCGATAACCGAGCCGATCATAATACCGATTTTGGCGTCCTCGGTATGCAGGGAGCCCGACTCGAAGGAGAGTTCGGCGACCAGCATAGAAACGGTGAAGCCGATACCGCCGGTGACGGCTAGGCCGATCACGTCAATCCACTTGATATCGGAGTCTAGGTTCACGCCGCGGAAGCGGGTAATGAGCCAGGTAGTGCCGGTAATGCCGACGGTCTTACCCAGCACCAGGCCGACCATGATGCCGATAGCAACGGAGTCGGTAAGGGCGGTGCGCAGGCCGTCCCAGCCGCCGACCGCTACGCCGGCGGAGAAGAAGGCGAAGAGGGGTACGCAGATGCCGGTGGAGAGCGGACGCAGGCGGTGCTCCAGGGTCTCGGCCAGGGAGGCATGGGCGTCTGCTTGCTTGGCCTGGGCAGTCATGCGTACGGGTACGCAGAAGCCAAGAATAACGCCCGCGATAGTGGCGTGAATACCGGACTCAAGGAAGAGAGCCCAGGTGATAAGGCCCAGGGGCAGCAGGATAACCCAGGCCGCCCACTTGTGGTCGTGGAAGAGCTTTTCGTGCTTGTGGGTCAGCCAGAAATATAGCCCGATGGGAATGATGGAGATAATCAGGTACCAGGCATGGAAGTTGCTGGTGTAAAAGAGGGCGATAATGACGATGGCAATCAGGTCATCGACCACAGCCAGGGTCAGCAGGAAGGTGCGCAGGGCTGCGGGTAGGAAGGTTCCCACACCGGCCAGGACGGCCACCGCGAAAGCGATATCGGTAGCGGCGGGAATAGCCCAGCCGTGCACAGCGGTCTCATTGCCGTGGTTGATGGCGAAATAGATAATAGCCGGGGTCATGGCACCGCCGAAGGCGGCCGCGATGGGGACGACGGCTTTACCCGGGTCACGTAGGTCTCCCACCACGAACTCTTTTTTGAGTTCTAGACCGGTGAGGAAGAAGAAGACCGTGAGCAGGCCGTCAGCGGCCCACAGGTGCACGTTCATCATCAGGTGGCTGAAGCCGGGAATGTTCAAGCCCAGCTCGGTATCGCGCACACTCTCGTAGAAATGTGCGGCTTGGGAGTTAGCCAGAATAACGGCGAGCACGGTGGCGGCGAGCAGAATAAAACCACCCACCGATTCCTTGCGCATAATCTCTGAGACGCGGCTGGTCTCGGCGTACGATCCGCGGGAAAAGAGCGGGTCCTTGTGAGGCGCTTCAGTCATGCCTCTCCTTAGGTCGGGTGTGTCTTCGCTTGCTTCAGGTTCCATTATGCTCCTTTAGCCCAGCTAATGCCGGAATCTGAGATGCAGAACTGCACACCGGCGTCCGCCCCGTTTGAAAAGCCTCCGCGCCCCTGTCCCCGCACATAAGGGGACCGCATAACCCAAAAGGGACCGCAAATTATGCGGTCCCTTTGAGGAAATAAGGTCCCCTTGCAGGTGTGCTGGGCGGGCGGACGCTAGGCGCCGGGGCGGGGTGCGTCCGTGTTGTCGGTGAAGACGTCGGGGATGCCGTCCTCGTTCTCGTCCACGGTCTCCTTGAGCGCGATTTCCTTGTAGTGCTTGTTGCGAATCGACAGGATAATGGCACCCAGCAGGGCGGCGGTAACCGAAGCGGTCAGAATCGCGACCTTAGCTGCATCGTTGTAGTCGGAGCCCAGGCCGAAGGAGAGCTCGGCAATTAGCAGGGAGACGGTGAAGCCGATACCGGCCAGGGTTGCCACACTAATAACGTCAATCCACTTGATATCGGGGTCGAGGTTGGCATGGCGCAGGCGGGTGACCAGCCAGGTGGAAGCAGTAATACCAATCATCTTGCCGAAAATCAGGGCCAGAATGATGCCGTAAGCAATAGGCTCGGTGATCGCGTCAATGAAGCCCTGGAAGCCGCCGATAGCGACGCCCGCTGAGAAGAAGGCGAAGACGGGGACGCAGAAACCTGCGGAGAAGGGGCGCACGCGGTGCTCCATGACCTCGGCCAGGCCGTGGTGGGCGTCCGCTGCTTCGGTGCGCTTGTTCTTGCGCACGGGAATCATGAAGGCCAGAATGACGCCCGCGATGGTGGCGTGAATACCGGAATTGAGGAAGAGTACCCAGACCACAAAACCGATGGGCAGCAGGATGAACCAGGACGCGGCGGGGGAGAGGTGGAAGAGCTTCTCGCCCTTGCGCGCGATCAGGGCGTAGAGGGCAATCGGAATGATAGAGAGCGCCAGGTAGCCAATCTGTAGGTCAGAGGTGTAGAAGAGGGCGATGATGGTGATAGCGATGAGGTCATCGACCACGGCCAGGGTGAGCAGGAAGGTGCGCAGGGCAGAGGGCAGGTGGGAGCCAATGACGGCGAGGACGGCCACGGCGAAGGCGATGTCGGTCGCGGCGGGAATAGCCCAGCCCCCGAGGGCCTCAGAGCTGCTGTTGAGGTTGACCAGTGCGTAGATGATGGCGGGCAGGGCAACGCCACCTGCTGCTGCCACGATGGGCACCAGGGCCTTGCCGGGGTTGCGCAGGTCGCCCTCAACAAATTCCTTTTTGAGTTCAAGGCCGACCAGGAAGAAGAAGACCGCTAGCAGGCCGTCGGCAGCCCAGTGACCGATAGAAAGTTTAAGGTGAAGCCCCCAGAAATCAGCGCCCAGGTAGGTATCGCGCAGGCCGAAGTAGTGCTCGGCGGCGGCTGAATTGGCAAAAACAAGGGCGAGGACGGTGGCAACCAGCAGGATGATGCCGCCGGTGGATTCCTTAGATAGGATTTCTGAAATGCGCTGGGATTCCTTGTAGGAGCCGCGCGATAGGACGGTGTTTTCTGATGACATAAACGCTCTTTGAGGTCGATGAGTAACGATAAACCGCCTACTCACCGGCCGCTTCTGAAGGGTTACCGGGACGGACGCCTGTAGCGCCGCGGGTGCCTACCTTCAGGTGGGGCGGTGGTGAGTTGGGCGGGCCGACCAGTCTTCCCGGCACACCTTAGTAATCTAGCTTATCAAATATGAGGTGAGGTGGGGAATTAGATAACGGGAGCAAGTTTTGGGAGCGAGCCATGCTAGCAAGAGGACGGCTTGAGGGGTACCTACCGAGACCTGGAGGCAAAAACTAGCCCTAAATAATCGATATTTTTCGCAAAACGCGCCAACACGGGTGCACCAGAAGCAGAAACCCTTTCGAAAGAAACTTAGACTAGGTATAGACAACCCCCAGTCCTCCCCATTGCACCGACCAGAGGAACCATGAGCGAAGAAACCCCCGCAGCCGCTACCGATGCCACCCGCTGGCTGACTGAAGAAGAGCGCGAAGGCTGGCTCTTTATCTCCTCCATCATGTTTAACCTGCCCGGCCAACTTGAAAGCCAGTTGCAGAAGGATTCGGGCCTCAGCTTCGTTGAGTACATGGTGCTCGCTATGCTCTCAGAATCTCCCCAGCACAAACTCACCATGACCGACCTGGCTCGGCAGACCAACACCCTGCTGCCTCGACTGTCACGGGTGGTAACCCGCCTGGAGAAAGATAACTTTGTTGAGCGCAGCACCTGGGAAAAAGACCGCCGTGTCTCCATCTGCCACCTGCTGCCCGGTGGTCTGGCTAAGGTGCAGGAGGCTGCCCCCGGCCACGTCGAGGCTGTTCGCCGCGTTATCTTTGATCAGCTTAATGCCCGCCAGGTGAAGTCCCTCGCCAAAATCGGTGAATCAGTCCTGGGCGACAAGCCCAGCACGGTCATCAACGTCTCAAATGTAGCTTCTCTTGACAAGATGATTTAAACCCCTGGTGGTAACAGCTGCGTCTATGCACAGCTCTTATCCACAGCTTTTAATCTGGATTATCTATTAAAAGGTGCCCCGGTCAGCCTGTTTAGGCGGCCGGGGCACCTTTTATCCCCACCTGTGGATAACTCTGTGAACAATATCCACTTAAAGCGTGGAAAAGTACTGCCCCCTGTGGGTAAAAACGCTCAAAAGTGCGCTCATCACCGAGTTGAAGTGCCTAAAAAGTATGTTTTCCACAGCACTTATCCACACCCGTGGATAAGTGACACTGGTGTGATTTTCGAACAACACCGGTGTATTTTCGAAAGACTAACCCCCGAGTTGCCCCATTCTGCCCCGTATTCCCTCGAACATCTTCGAAACTCCCACCCGTGTAATTCGAATATCCCCAGTTTTATCCCCACCTGTGGATAACTTTCCCGTCCCTTAAGTGGAAAACTGTGGAAAACCCGCTGCCGGCGTCCGCCTGCCCCCTTTCAGCCGTTTTGCCCAGGGCTAAACAAGGGGACTTATCAAGTAACCTCCCGTGACC
The DNA here is from genome assembly GCF_042660305.1 of Rothia nasimurium. Taxonomy (NCBI): domain Bacteria; kingdom Bacillati; phylum Actinomycetota; class Actinomycetes; order Micrococcales; family Micrococcaceae; genus Rothia; species Rothia nasimurium. The sequence continues at coordinate 65,949 of NZ_JBHSTW010000016.1, read as the reverse complement.
CCGCGCGCCCCAGTGTGTAGAGTTAAACCCAGAAAGACCCAAAGAAGGGGCCTTCAACGAAAGGAACACCATGTCAGAAAAGTACGTTCTGCCGGAACTCGACTACGACTACGCAGCACTTGAACCCCACATCTCCGCTCGCATCATGGAGCTGCACCACTCCAAGCACCACGCCACCTACGTCGGCGGCGCCAACACCGCCCTTGAGAAGATGGAAGAAGCCCGCGAAAAGGGCGACTTCGCCAACATCGGCAAGCTCTCCAAGGACCTCGCCTTCAACCTGGGCGGCCACACCAACCACTCCATCTTCTGGAAGAACCTCTCACCCGAGGGCGGCGACAAGCCCGTCGGTGAACTGGCAGCAGCAATCGACAACGACTTCGGCTCCTTCGACGGCTTCCGCGCCCACTTCGAGAACGTAGCCCTCACCATCCAGGGCTCAGGCTGGGCTATTCTGGCCTGGGACACCGTCGGCAAGCGCCTCGTCATCGAGCAGCTCTACGATCAGCAGGGCAACATCTCCGTCGCCCTGATCCCCGTCCTGCAGCTGGATATGTGGGAACACGCCTTCTACCTCGACTACCAGAACGTCAAGGGCGACTACGTCAAGGCCTTCTGGAACATCGTCAACTGGGAAGATGTCGCAGCCCGCTTCGATCGTGCTGTCTCCCAGACCAAGGGTCTCATCATTCCCGAGGCCTAAAACCCTCGTGCCCCGTGTGCAGGTGAAAAGCCGGGTGCCGGCGTCCTTCTCAGCAGAGTGGACGCCGGCACCCGGCTTTTAAGGGCACAACCTGGGGCTGTAATACTGGCAGGTCAACCACTGGGACACCTAGTATGGTGAGCAACACAAAGGAGTAAATTCATGCGCCCTGCCCGCATTTTTGCACCCGCCACTCTCACAGTCGGCATGTTCACCCTCACCGCTTGCGGCCTCTTTGGTAATGCCGCTGAACCTGCCAGCACCGCCACCCCCAGCGCGACAGATGAAACTTCGGTAGCCCGCGTCCTGCGCGTGATCGACGCCGACACCCTCAGCATAGAGCGCGACGGCACCACCATCACCGTGGACCTACTTGGCCTCGTCACCCCGCAGGCTAAACACGAAAACGAAGACATGCGCTGCCTGGCCCCCGAAGCCGCTGACTACCTGGCCAAGCTCGTTCCCATCGGCTCACCCGTCACCCTCACCTACGACGAGGCCCTCGGGATGGGCGAAACCAGCCAGCCCGACCCGTCCGTAAGCCCCACCATCACCGTCAAAGCCGCAGTCACCCTCCCCGACGGGCGCATGCTCAATACCGAAATGGCCCGGGCAGGGTTCGGCGTGGCTATTCCCGAAGGTGGCTCTACCCTTTACGACACCATCAGTGCAGCCCAAGACCAGGCCGACCAGCAGGCAGGTATCTACAGCCGAACCATTGACTGCACCCTCCCTGCCCGTCTCAATTCAACCCTCACCAGTATAAATAACGCTCAGGGAATGGATCTCAAGGAGCCCCTAGAAGCCGCCGACTCTCTCACCCGCCGCCTTGAAGAGTACGAAACTTCCAGTGACCTGCCCCTGCTCTCAGCTATTGCCCAAACCCAATCCGTCAAAACCCTGCGTGACACCCTCCTACGGGCTCGCGACAGCAAACGCATCGTCTACAACCTAGCCGAAGAAGCCGAACGAGAAAGACTAGAAAACGAAAAAGCAGAGAAGGATGGCAAGGATCAACCCACAGGTGAGGCCACCCAGCTGCCGGCTCCTGACGCACCTTCTGCCCCAGATCAAGCTCCTGCCCCCGAACCTACCTCAGTTAACCCAGATACCACCCACCCGGGCGATACACCCCACCCTGAAGACCCCGCAAACCCCACAGAGAGCTCTACCTCAGCCCCTAGCCCATCTACCGCAGTGGATTAAAAGGGCGCCGCCCCTCACCCGCCTGCCCAGAGGCAGGGGAGCGAGGGGCGGCGTCCGCTGAGCTCAGCCCTTTTAGGAACCCGGGCGCACCGGGGTGGCCTCAGCCTCAGCCTTCTTCTGCTGGTTCACGCTGGTGCCGTTCTCAGGGTAGAAGTCATCGCCCAGAAGTGAGCGGAGTTCATTTAGCTGTGCCTTAACGGCGTCTAGGGTCACGATTGACCCTACCCACTGAGCGGGAGCTTTAGTTTGTTCTTCTAAGTCCTTGTACACCGCAGAGGCATCATGGTAGATAGCCTGGCGTTCGTCTTCACGTTGCTTTTGCTCTAGTGGTGCTTCTGCTGATGTGTCTACTTCCCAGCTTTTAGCGTCCTCTACAGCTATCTTTTGCGCCTGGATTTGAGCAGGAATAGTACATTCGATGTCCTTGGAATAAAGACCAAGACCTTCATTGGCGGCGTCCTGCTGAGCCTGGGAGATCTCGCCGTAGAACTCGTCTGCACTGCTAGTAAAGGTGGTAGCAACCATGCCAGCCCGCGCCATATCACGGTTGATAAAAGCGTCCCCCGCATACACGGCGGCCTCAACGTAGCCGGTTGCCCCGCGCTGGGACTCATCAAAATTCAGAGTTACTTGACTACCTTCGGGTAGCTTTTCAGCTAGCAGAGCTTTGGACTCGTCCACTAAACAGGTACTTGATAGAGCCACCCCGTTGCTCGAAGGAGATGCAGTATTTAGAAGACGAACTTCTTTTTCCACTCCATCGATACTAGCGGTAAATGTATTAGCTGATTCAACTGTCACTACCGTAGCTGTCATCCCATCGGTATAAGTGATAGTGGGTACAGCTTCAGGGGCTGTCTCTGCAGAGGTGCCACATGCGCTGAGCGCAAGAATGGTGACTACTGCTAAGGGCACTAGGCGCTTCATAAATTTACTTCCCCTGTTCGGCGTTATAGGCTGCCTCACGGTACATGCCCAGAGGGCCCTGATCCGCGAAAGCACGCGAGTGATTGTAACGGTAAAGACGCGGCGGGCGGTGGCGGGTACCCTCAACGCGCTTACCCGTATCAATAATAGACTTAGAGGCCGCAATCTGGCGGCGGAAATTCGCAGGGTCAAGAGCGCGACCCAAAATCGCCTCATAAACCTCACGCAGCTGAGCCAGAGTAAACTCCTCGCCCAAGAAAGAATGGGCAATACGGGAGTACTCCACCTTATTCTGCAGGCGGTAGAGGGCGTACTCAACAATCTCGTTATGGTCGAAAGCCAGGATGGGCAGCTCATCAATGGGGAACCAACGGATATTCTCGTGAACCCGGGTACGGTTGACCTCGGTCTGAGGGATAGACGCCCAATAAATCACCGACACCACACGCTCATGCCAATCTTCCTCAGCAGGAACAGGCAAGGAACCGCCCTCTCGCATAATCTTGTAATCCGGAGTGCGGTGCACATCGCCAAAAGCATAGAGTTGCTCAAGATAACCCGGCACCAGGCCCGTCGCCCGCTGAAGGGTGTAACCAGCCGCTTCTTCAAGAGACATATCGGGCTGCAAGGGGCCACCCGGCAGAGCCCACTGACCCTTATAAGGTTCACGTAGACGGCGCACCAGGGGCAGCCACAGCGAATGGTGAGACTCGCCCTCCTTGCGGCGCAGAGCCAAAATCACGGTAGAAACAGCAAGCGAAACCGACGTATGGTCGGCATCAAGATGCTCATCGTGGTGGGCCTGGGCGGCGTTCGGCAAAGTCATGTGGCTCCCCGGTCGTAGGCAGTAAAAATCAGGACGCCCCACGGCGACCTCCACACCCATTCTAGTCAATCGGTCAAGAGATAACCCCACCCCGGCTACACACCAGGGGCAAAAACAAGGACGCCAGCAGGCACTGAGCTGCCCACCGGTGTCCGGGTGCGGAGTAGGCTACGAAATTTTCCAGCCTCGCAGGGCTCGGCTGATTCGGCCAATGCCTGCGGCTCCGCAGGCTCCGCCGATTCGCCAGAATTGCTATTTCGCTTCGCGGAAATTCTGGCTCATCCCTTCGGTCGAGCTGAAAATTTCTTCGCAAGCTACGAAATTTTCAGCTCTCCCATTTCATCCCAGTCATTGCCGTCGATCGTGCGAGAAATAATCTTGGGAGTTTCGGCCAGCCAGGGCTTCATGGCCTCCAGCCCCTTAGCAAAGTGGTCTGACTCCACGTGAGCTGCCGCGGCGTCGTCCTCAAAAGCCTCAACCAGAACAACTTCGTTAGGGTCCTCAACGCTCAGTGACCACTCAAACCACTTGTTGCCCGGCTCAGCTCGGGTGGCCTCGGTGAACTCGCGGGTGGCAGCCAAAAAGCCCTCGCGGTCGCCGTCCTTAACCTGGTACTTCACAACAATGAAAATCACGGGTGTTCCTTCACTCGATTGATAACAGTTCACTTACTATCTTTCCGAGGTAAAGAGGCAAAAGCAAGGCAGAGACCAACTTCCTGTAACGAAGATGCCCTTCGAAAAGTGCACATGCCTGTCACTTTTTAACGGGAAGTTGCACTTTTCAGGGGGAACCGCCCGCGGGCCGCCCAGCAGAGCAGGAACCCGGCAATCATGGTCAGCACGATGACGCCGCCGGTGGGCAGGTTAAAGGCCCAGGAAAGGTAAAGCCCCACCGTGGATGTCACCGCCCCGAAGGCCGGTGCAAAGACCATCATGCGCCCCAGGGTAGAGCAGAGTAGGCGGGCGCTCGCCGCCGGAACCACCAGCAGGGCCAGCACCAGCACATTGCCTAGGGTTTGAAGGGAGATCACAACAGACACGGTAACCACCACGTAGAGCAGGATATCCAGGGCCAGCACCGGCAGGCCCGCAGCTTTGGCGCTCTCCTTATCGAGTGATACCGCCACAATCTCTTTATGGAAGAGCCCCAACACAAGCGCCAGCACAGCAGCAATGGCCGCTGCCTGGGCGACGTCCGCCCCCGAAATACCCACGATGGAACCGAACAAAAAGTCCTGCACCGACCCCGAGTACCCTGGGGCCAGGGAAATGATGGTGATACCCAGGGCGAAAGACCCGGCAAAGAAAATACCGATGACCGAGTCCTCTTTGAGCTTCTGGTTCTGGCTAAAAATCGCCACCAGAATAGCGGTGATGACGCCTGCCACCAGGCCACCCACTACCAGCGACCCGCCCACCACAAAGGCTACCGCTAGGCCTGGGAAGACCGAGTGGGCAACAGCATCGCCGATGAAGACCATGCCACGCATGACCACATGGCAGCCCACGAGCCCGGTAATCAGGGAGGCAATCACGACCGCCGCCAGCGCTCGCGCCAGGAAAGCCAGGTTGGGGTTGAAAAGGTCTTGGATAAATTCGTAGGGAGTAATCATAGGGCTCTCTCACACCCTTCGTGCTGGCCGTGCAGGAAGGCGTAGAGTTCTTCGATGCTGTGCTGCTGGGCGGGGGCGTCCACGGCGAGGTGGCCGCGCACCCCGACGATGCGGGTGCACCAGGTGCGGGCGGCGATCATGTCGTGGGTGGACATCAGAATGGTCATCCCCTCGGCGGCTAGTGCCCGGTAGAGGCGGTTGAGGGAGTCCTGGGTGGGGGGGGGCGTCCACGCCGGTGAAGGGCTCGTCGAGAAGCAGGAGCTTGGGTGCGGACGCCAGGGCGCGGGCCAGCAGGACTCGCTGCTTTTGCCCGCCGGAGAGTTCGCCCACGGGGCGGTCTTTGAGGTCGGTCAGCTCTGCCTTGTCGAGGGCGGAGTAGACCGCCTGCCAGTCGGTGCGGCGGGGGCGGCGGAACCAGCCGATGGCGCGGGTGCGCCCGCTCATGACGGCGTTTTCAACGGTAATGGGGAAGTCCCACTGGAAGAGGTGCTTTTGGGGTACGTAGCCGATGTGGGCGCGGGCTTTGAGGGGCGGTTCATCGAGAATATCGATACGCCCTTTACTGGTAGGCACAAGCCCGAGCAGGGAGCGCAGCAGGGTGGTTTTGCCTGCGCCGTTTGCCCCGATGAGCCCGACGAATTCGCCGGGGTGCAGGGTTAGGTTGAGGCTGGTGAGGACGGGCCGCCCCGGGTAGCCTGCGTGTAGGTCGGTGATGGTGACGGTGGGGGCGGATGCCTCTGCACCGGTTTCTCGGGTGAGGGTAGGTGAGGTGGTGGTCATGCGCGGCCCCCGGTGGACTGCTCGAAGGCTTCAGCCTTAGCGGCTGCGGAGCGACGGGCTAGGAGAACACCACCGACGGTGAGGGCCAGAAGTAGCGCGCCACCACCGGCCATGAGGCCAATCGGTAGGGTTGAGTCGCTGTTCTCTGCTTCACTGCTGGTGCTTGAATCGCCAGCTGCCGCAGCGGTGGAGGTTGCCTCAGCTACCTGGGTGCTCGCGTCCTGGTCTTCCCCCTGGCTCTCGCCCCCTGCGCTGCCCTCGTTAACTGCACCGAGGGCGTCCGCCCCGGCAAAGACCTGCTCGTTACTCACGGTCGAGCCGACGGCGAAGAGCAGGCGGGCGGTGTCGCTGACGACGGTGCCGTCGGCCAGTTCAGCGTGGGCGCGCACGGTCAGGTAGTAGGCGCCGGGGGCGGTGAAGACCCAGTTGGCGTGGGTGTGCACGTTGGGTTCAACGAAGATGTCCTGGGGGTCGGTGCTGTCGGAGGTCCACAGCACTTCCGGCGCCCCGAAGGTGCCGTTTTCCAGGTACATGGAGAACCCGCCGGGGCCCTCTACCGCCTCAAGGGTGAAGGTGACGCCGCGACCCAGGCGCTCCACCACTTGGGGGTTCTGGGTGTTCCAGCCGGGCCAGACCACCCCGGCCAGCTCGGTCTGCGGAATCACGTAGACCTGCTCCCCGGGGGAGGCCTGCACAAAGGAGTAGCGGGGGTCATCGGGTACGGCCATCATGGCGGTGTCATCGCCGCGCAGCACCACGTCGGCAGGGTCGCGCCAGACCGGCTCGGCAGTTGAATCGTCGCGGAACATGAGCTCCCAGGAGCCCTCAACGAAGGCCGGGCCCATATCAACGTGCCCGGCGGCAATCTCGTGCTGGCCGCTGACGACCGGCTCGTCGGGCGAGAGGGTTTGTTCCAGGGCGCGCTCCTCGGCGCTCTTGTTCTCTTCGGCCGCGTAGGCGGCAGGTGCTAGAGCGGACGCCGGCGCCAGCAGGGCTGCCAGGGCCAGGGCGGTAGTGAATCGGGGAGAGATTTTCATGGAAATCCTTGGGTTAGGTGGAACAGGTGCTAGAGGCTCACAGCGAAGCTGTGGAGCAATCGGTAATGGCCTGCGCGTTGGCCAGCATCATTTGGGAGTACCTGGGGGCATCTGCATCGAGGGAGTCGGAGTAGAGTTCGCAGACCCGCACCCCGGCCTCCTTGCCTACCTGTTGGAGCACCGGCGTCCTGTTCATTGACCCGCGCTCGGTGTAGAGGGCGGGTACGGCTAGGTCGTCGATGGTGCGGCGCAGGCGCTCGCGCTGCTGGATGCTGGGTTCTACGCCCGCGCCGGGGGAGACGTAGCCGGCGACGGTGAGCCCGTAGGTTGAGGCGAGGTAGCGGTAACCGTCGTGGGTGGTGACCAGGTTCTTAGCCGGATCGGGGAGCTGGCCGTAGATGCGGTGGAGTTCCCGGTCGGTGTCTGCCAGTTCGGTGAGCAGGGCTTCGGTGTTGGCCCGGTAGGTGGCGGCCCCGGCGGGGTCGGCGGCGGTGAGGGTGTCGCGTATGAGCTGGGCTGCGGCCATGGCGTTGGGTACCGAGTGCCAGATGTGGGGGTCGATTTCGCCGTGGACGTGCTTGCCCAGCACCGCCTGGGCCAGCAGGTAGACCTGGTCGCCGGGCTTGCCGAGGAAGCGGTACTGGGGCCCGGCGGGGAGCTCCTGCAGGGTGCGGGAGGGCACCGCAATGACGGTGGTGGCGGGGTCGTGTTCGGTAACCTGCCCGTCGGAGTCGGTGCGAATCACCAGGCGTCCGGTGTCGAGCTGGGCGGTGAGGTCGGCATGCCCGGCATCGAGGACGGTGACGGGCTGGCCGGTGGCCTCCTGTAGGGCGCGTGCCTGGGCGTCGGGGGAGACGCCGACGGCAAAGTGCACGGTGGTTGGGCGGACGTCGGTGAGGCCGTCCAGGGCCGCGCCGTCAGCGTCGCGGGCCTGGGCTTCAAGCTCCAGGGAGTATATACCCGGTTGAGTATATGCCCATGAAAGATGGGTATGGGCCTGAAGGGGGAGGGCGGTTTCCCCCAGGTTTCCCGCCTGTGTGCCGCCGTCCGCACCGGAGTCCGCTACCTTCTCAACTGACCCGAAGGTGCCGGTAATAAAGGCGGCGAGCTGGCCCGGCCCGCTGGCAGCAGTGGCCCTGAATGTGACCGAGGCGTCACGACCCAGGTCGGCATCGCGCGGGGCGCCAGAGGTGCGCAGGCCCAGCCAGATGGAGTCGAGGGAGGCGTCCTCAACAATCGGAATCAGGCTGCCCCCGTAGCTCTCAATTTCTTCGGCAACCGCCACCGAAAGCGCCCCCTCGGGCAGGTTGGCGTCGACCGTGCGCACCAGCTTCTGCTGCTCTAGGAGCAGACCGTTGGTGAAGGCTACATCGGCATAGGCAACGTCGCGAACGTCGCGCAGGGAGGGCTCGTAGGTGTGGGGGTCGGCCCCGGCTGGCACCAGGGAGGTCACCCGGGCCCTGTCCCCAGCGACGGCTGAGGCCAGGTCGGCCACAATGGGGGTAGAAGCTACCACCTGCAAGCCCTCTTGGTCCCGGACCCCTGCGCCGCTGCAGCCGGTGAGGGCCAGCAGGGCGGTGAGCAGGAGCGGGAGGCAGCTGCCTAGGCGGTTAAGCTGCACGGCGGGCTGCACGGCGGCGGGTAACGAGCAGGACGCCCGCCCCGGCCAGCAGGGTCAGGGTACCGGCTGCGGCGAGGGTGCCAGTCGATGAGGTGCCGGTGTAGGCCAGCTCGCCTCGGGCTGAGGCTTGCTGGGCCTTGGCGAGTTCGTCCTCGCTCAGGGTGCAGTCGCGCCCATCGGCGGTCTTGCCCACAATGCGCACCTGGGAACCGTCGGGTCTAGTGACCAGGCCGGTGGCGCTATCGACAGAGCCCTGTCCACTACCTGCGGGGGCGTTGGAGCTAGAGCTGCTACCGGCGTCCTGCTGCTGGGTCTGGGCCATGTCGCCCACCTCAAAATTCAAGGTGCCGCTAGCTGTTGCCTGCCCGCCGCTCTTGAGCGGCACCGTCCAGGTGAGGGTTGCAGAGTAGGCGCCGGGGGCCGTGAAGACCCAGTTGGCGTGCTGGTGAGTATTGAGCGGTACCGAGAAGGAGTCACCTACCCCGTTGAAGACGGTGGTTCCAGCCGAGCCAAAGTTGCCCGAGAGGAAAACCGACAGCCTGCCCGGGCCCTGCAAGTCGGTCAGGGTGAGGGTGGCCGGGCCGGAGGCCTGGGCAACCAGTTCGGGGTTCTGGGTGTTCCAGCCGACCCAGGGCACGGTGGCCTGCTGGGTTGCCCCGATCAGGTAGACCTCGGCCCCCGCCGGGGCGATATGGTCCATGCCGCCGGGCATGGTGGCCTTTGCGCCGTCACCCAGCACAAAAGTGAGGGCACCTGGCTGCTTCCAGGTGGCAGGGGAGGTGCGGTCGTCCTTGACCTGGGCTGAGAGGTTGCTGCCGCTCAGGACCGCACCAAAATCAAAGTGGCCGCTGGTGGCCTTGCTGGTGCTTGTATTAACGGCTTTTTGAATGGTGAAGGCGGGCTTGTCCAGGGTTCGTGCGGACGCCCGGTTGGCAGTGCCTGCCTCACCCTGCTGGGCCTGGTCGGCAGGCTTGACCACTTCCTCGGTAGCCAGGCACTGTTGGGGTGCGGTGCCCCCGCTACCACCTGTAGCTGATTGCTGTTGAGCTGGATTCTGGGCGGTCGGTGCTCGGTGAACCTGGTTGCTGCTTCCCGCCGCCGGGGCTGCATGCTGCTGGCTGGTCTGGGTGCTGGCGCTTTCCTGGCTACCGCCGGGGGCCGGTGCCGGGTTGAAGGGAGCGTAGCTTGGTGCTGCCGGTGCGGACGCCGGTGCGGACGCCGGTGCTTCGGTTGTCTCTACCGGTGCGGGTGCGCTGGGCTCGGGGCTAGTAGATGAAGGTGTCTCGGGTGCCGTGCTGGGGGAGGGGGTGGCGGTTGGCTGGGCTGCCTCGGTTGGGCCGCCCAGTTCGGCGGGGAGCTGCCCCACCACAAAGGTGTAGGTCTGCTCGGTGCTGACGGGGGTGCCGTCCGCCCGGGTGGCGCTGGCGCGGAAGGTGAGCTCGTAGGTGCCGGTGGTGGTGAAAGCCCAGTTGGCGTGCACGTGGGAACCAACCGGCTGTTGCAGGGCGGGCAGTTTCTCGCGGGAGCTAAAGACCCGTTCGGTGCCGAAGGGGGAGGACTGGAAGACCTCGACCGCACCGCCTTCGGGGGCCTTGGTTTTTACGAGTTCTAGGGTCAGTTTGTCGCCGGCTAGCTCACCGGGGCGGATCCCCTCGGTGTTCCAGCCGGGCCAGAGCACCCCGGCTACCTGGGTCTGGGTGCTAGCCAGATGGTTGACCCTTCGGCACCCAAGAAGTCGAACCCTGCGGGCACGCTGACCCTGGTGTCAGCACGGTCTTGCAGGTTGAAGACTGTCTGGGCGGGGTCAAGGCGGGTGCGGGGGGCCCCGGGTAGGTCGGCATAGGTGAAGAGGTCTAGTCGGCCGTCGGCTAGAGCCATGGCCAGGGCGTCGGTGTGCTCGACGGTGAGGACGGTGCGCTCCGCGGCTTCTTCGCTTGCGGTGGGGGTTGCCTGGCTGGCGGTAGGGGTAGGACGCTCCTGCTCGGCTACTGCGGGGGAGGCTGCCAGGGGGCCTGCAAGCAGGGCCACGGAAAGGGCTGCAACCGAGAGGGCGCGGGGGAACTGGTGCATGGTGTGCTTTCTAGCTGTGTGTTGTTTGGCTTTTCTCGACACATAGAATATCGTTAATGATAATCATTCTCAACTTATGGGTGGTTTTCTCGCCACCCACCCCGCACACACTAGAAAGACCGCAATGCAGACCCAAGCACCCGCGTCCTCCCCCTCACTGAGCCCAGCTGCCCGCAGGCGTCCTTACCGTGCCCTAACCCTCTCGGCCCTGGCCATCGCCACCCTGGTCGGCTCAGCCCTGCCCGCCTCTGCCGGGCCCGACGACGGCAAAATCGTGGGCACCCAGGCCCACATCGACGCCCCGCAAACCGTCTGGGAAAACAACGGCTTTAGCCTCTACGGCAAGATGCCCCACGGCGACAAAAATGACGCCCTCGTGCCCTTTGATCGGTCGGTTCTCTGGCTGGGCAAGGGCTACTCCGCCCGCGCCGAGGCCAAAAACCAGTACATCTTCACCGTGCCCGATTCGCCCAACGCCAGCTTCCTGGGTAAGCCCGGCGACAAGCTCTATATGGCCCCCTCCCTGCCCTACGGCAACCACAACCCGGCCTGGATCGGCTTCGGGGCAGACACTAACATTCCCGTTGAAAACTTCCGCGACGGCACCTTCACTCTCGACCTGCTGAGCGTCAATGGCCCCGGCGTCATGGAAATGTTCACCTACCGCTCCAACTACTTCCCCAACGACGTGCGCCGCATGCTCAGCTCCACCGACCCCGATTTTCAGTCGGCAGTGCTCACCCCCGGCGCCCACACTCATAACTTCACCACCTTCTCCCGCCCCGGACGCTACGAGGTTACCTACCGCACCGTTGCCCGCGGCCTCGACGGTCAAACCATCGAATCTAAGCCCACTACCGCCGTCTGGCAGGTGGGCGGCAACCGCCCCGTGGGCGGCGCTGGTGTTGCAACTGAGGCACCCCTGATTGATACCTACAATAAGGCCCTGACTACCTCTCTTGCCGCAGAAAACTACAGTCTGACCCTGGCTCCCAAGGCGAACCCTGAAAAGGACGGCGACGACTCCCTCACCGACATCACCTTCGATGCCGGGCGCACTGACGTCTCGGGAACCTTGACCCTCTACAACCAGGGCTACTTCCTCACCGGCGTGCGCGTTGAGGGTGGTAAGGCCACCTGGTCAGAGATGCTGGGCTCCCTAGATTCCCAGATTCAGGGTGTCTTTATTCCGGACGGCGCTGCGGCGGCTTCCGGTGCCAAAGCCGCCAAGTGGGTCACCCCCGCCCTGGCCTACGCACCCGGGGGGAGTGCGTCCGTGCGCTCGGATGCGGGTGAAGGACGCTGGCCTGCCCCCACCGCTGACCCCGGCAACACCGTGCTCCCCACCGGCCACCATGCCCTGACCAGCGGCGATTACACCGTCACCATCAAACCCTCAGACCATGAGGGCTACAATCTGGTGCAGATTAAGTTTGCCGACCCCACCGTGCGCGGCTACGTTTCAGGCGGTATGTTCCGCCGGGCCGAGGACGCCTCGGGCGCCGCCAACTGCTATGCCCACATCGACAACGGGGTCGCTAGCTGCTACCTGAGCGCAGCCAGCTGGCTCAAAGGCTACCATGCCATCTTCAATATCACCCCCCACCCCGACATGGACGCCCGCACCGACCGGCACACTGTCACCAGCGACTATGTGCCCGGCCAGGAATATAGCTCCAAGGGCTCGCTTGCGCTGACTGAGCCGGTACTTGCTCCCAGCCAGCCTGCCCCGAGTCCCGAGCCCAGCTCACCCGCACCGTCGCCGAGCAACCCGGCTCCGAGCCCGTCCGCCCCGGTGCAGCCGGAACCGACCGTTAGCCCCACGGCCCCCGCCCAGCCCCTGTCCGATGCCCGCCAGTGCAAGGCTCCTGAGCTTGAAGGTCGCTACCTGCTCACCGACGGGCACGTCGATATCAAGGCCTCCCTGGCAGGCGGGGCGCTGAAGCTGGCGCTGAAGGATGAGACTGGGGCTGTCACCCGTGAAGTTGCTGAGCGATCTCTCAATGACGTGGTGCTGGGTCTGGGCGATAACACCCGCTTTGCCCGCCAGGAGCAGATGATGGCCCCCGAGCTGGACTTCCTGGGCGATGCCGGTAGCGAGTTCTACGGCCTGCCGCAGACCCAGCAGGCCGGTATTCTCTGGCCCGGCTGGAACACCCAGGACGTTGACTACGCCCAGCTTGCCGGGCCGGTCACCCTGCACCTGGTGCCGGTTGAGGTTCCGGACGGCGCTGCCTACGGTGTCTACGAGCAGGACTTCGCTGGGGCCGTCACCCTGCACGCCGGGGGTGCCACCAAGGACACCACCATCGACATTGATTTCGCTACCCACGCCCACGCCAACTGGGTCTTTACCGCCCCCGGGGTCTACGGCTTCGACGTCTACTACAGCGCCCCGCTGCCCAATGGAACCACGGCCCGCAGTGAGACCCAGCGCGCGGTCTTTGCTGTAGGTGGCGCGGCGATTGACGACTGCCTGGCTGTAGCTGAGAACGCCCCCAGCCCTGAGCCCAGCCAGCAGCCGACTGCCCAGCCCGCGGCGCAGCCCTCAGGGGAGTCTTCCGCACAGCCCAGTGATCAGCCTTCCGTACAGCCCGGTAATCAGCCGACCGTCGGGGTAGGTGGGCCTGGCTCCGCCTCGCCGGGGGCAGGGGAGTCGGCGGACGGCGTCCGCGCAGCTGGCAATGACGGCACAAGTGGCGGCGCCGGGGCGGCCACCGGCCAGTCTGGCACCGGTCAGAGCCAGCAGGCCTCGGGTAATGGTGGAAGCCTGGCCTCAACCGGCGCGTCGGTGCTGGGTGTAGCTGCCGCAGGTGCCCTGGCACTGGGGGTGGGCGTCCTGACGCTGCGCCGCCGTCAGCGCTAACCCCCCCCCGCTGAACCCGCCCCCTTAAAAGTGCAACTGCCCTTCACTAAGTGACGGGCAGTTGCACTTTTAAGATGGCACGTGCGCGAGCTCTCCTCTTGCGATTGTTCAACAATTGTGTAATCTATGTCTATGACCTAGCACGCATTGTGACGCCCCCGTCGCGTGCCCGCACCCCAAGGAGAGACATGGCAGACGCAAACGCCCTGATCACCCCCAAAGACCAGGCCGCCAAGGGGCGCCGTACAGCTCTGCTCGGCTCCCTCTTCCTCATGGCCACCAGCGCCATCGGCCCCGGCTTCATCACCCAGACCGGCCAGTTCACCTACCAGATGGGCGCAGCCTTCGCCTTCGCGATTCTGGTATCGATCATCATCGACATCGCCGTGCAGCTCAACGTCTGGCGCGTCATTGGCGTCTCCGGCATGAAAGCCCAAGAACTCGCCAACTCCGTCCTGCCCGGCCTCGGAATCTTCCTCGCCGTCCTCGTCGCCCTCGGCGGCTTCGTCTTCAACGTCGGTAACGTCGCCGGTGGCGGCCTGGGCCTCAACTCCATGCTCGGCATGGACGCCACCACCGGCGGCATCATCACCGCCGCCCTCGCTATCGGTGTCTTTCTTTCCAAGCGAGCCGGCGTCGCCCTGGACCGCATCGTCGTGGTGCTCGGCGCCGTCATGATTCTGGCAACCCTCTACGTCGCGATTGTCTCCAACCCGCCCGTTGGTGAGGCCCTCAAGAACACCGTTATTCCCAGTGAAGTGAACTTCACCGTCATCACCACCCTGGTCGGCGGCACCGTGGGCGGTTACATCACCTACGCCGGTGCCCACCGTATGCTGGACGCCGGCATCCACGGCCCCGAGTACGTCAAGGACATCTCCCGCTCATCCGTCACCGGCATTATCATCACCGGCGTGATGCGCTTCCTGCTTTTCCTAGCGATTCTGGGCGTGGTAGCCACCGGTGTAGCCCTTGATACCGATAAGTCCATCGCCGGTCAGGCCTTCGGCATCGCAGCCGGTGAAATAGGAACCCGCCTCTTCGGCCTCATCCTCTGGGGCGCAGCTATCTCGTCGGTGATTGGCGCGGCCTTCACCTCGGTTTCCTTCCTGACCTCTTCCAAGACCTCCGTTACCGTCAAGAACGCCCTGACCATCGGCTTCATCATCGTCTCAACCATCGTCTTCATCATTGCGGGTAAGGCCCCCGCCACCTTACTGATTGTGGCCGGTGCCGTCAACGGCCTGATCCTGCCGGTAGGTTTTGCGGTTCTGCTGTTTGTGGCAACCTTCCGCGCCAAGACCCTGCTCAAGGGCTACGCCTACCCTGTCTGGCTGATTGTTATCGGCTGGGTCTCCTGGCTGCTGACCATCTACCTGGGCTACAAGTCCCTCAGCGGTATTGCTGCCCTTTGGGCTGGCTAAACCCTTGGCCTACCCTAAGCCGTAGGTAACAAGGACGCCCCCGACCCGCCTTCCTCCAAGAAAGGCGGGGCGGGGGCGTCCTGACGTTAAAAACCCTGGGTGAAGTAGTTGCGGGACTCCGCCAGGTAATCCCGCAGGTAGGCGCGGGCGGCCTCCCGCTGACCTGATTCGACCAGGTTCAAGAGGTGGGCGTTGCGCTCCACATAGGGGGCGTGAAAACCCGGCACTGTCACCTGAGAAAAGAAGAGCAGACGCATTTCAGCCAGGATGCGCGACATGGCCTGGGTCAGGCGGGCAGAGCCTGCATGATCGACCAGGGCCCGGTGAAAATCCTGGTTAGCGCCCGCCATACCCGTGACCGACCCGCGCTCCCGGGCCTCTTCAGCCTGCGCCAGGGCCCGATGAGCCTGGGGGATAGGGCCAGCAGGAGCCACATCGAGGGCGGCGGCCTGAATCGCCCACCGCTCGATAAAAAGATCGGCGACCTGCTCTGGGCCGGGGTTAGCCACAAAACCCCCCGATTAGGAACGCGCTCTACCAGGTTCTGGGCCTCCAACAGCGTGAATGCTGCCCGCAGGGTGTTGCGGGAGACCCCCAAAGTAGCAGCCAGGTGCTCCTCGGTGAGCTTGGCGCCGGGGGCGAGGGCACCGGCGTCCATAGCGGAACGCAGGGTATCGGCCGCCCAATCGGTAGCCTGGGCATGGTTGGGCCGGGTACGGGCAATCTCTGCCAGGGAGGGGGCAATATCGATGCTGGTAGTCTCGGGGTTCACGGTTTCATTCTACCGAGCAAGAACCCGCGGCAGTTAAGCGCCCAACCCCGCCTCTGGGGACGCAGGTAGGTGCAGAAGTTTGCTGACGTGGTGCGGGCACTCATCGTGAAAAGACCCGCTATCCATAGGGTTTTTGTGTGTAGACCTGCATAACGCGAGATGTGCCAGCTACCCAGCTTCCAAGGGACGGATCGATAGCTTGAGTCAGGCGGACAGCGGAACGGAAGACCTTTTTAACATCGACGTTTGAGCAAGAATGTCGTCATAGTTAACCGTGTGGCCGTATCTGGGGTGGGTAGCGATTCGGTTACTTTGGTCAGCGACAGCTCGCTGGTAGGCCATATCGTAAGGGGAAGTTTTTCTGCCTCGGCCTGTAATGATAAGTGTGGCTAATTCTTTGGCGGGGTGCTTTAGCCACTCCTCGCTAGCTCCACCGTACCGATGCCTGGGGTCACGAGGGTGAACTTCAGGCATAGGGTCTAAGTACGGTTGCTGTAAATTCCAGGTGCGTAGCTGGGTGTCGATAGCGTGTCTCAAGAAAACTTCGACGTGACCTAGCGTCGTATTGAGGGCCTGGGCTAACTCGATATTCCACAGATAAAGCGCTCTCTGTGCCTCTCTATTAGGGCTCCATGAAGCGTAGGAAGCAAATCGGGCAGGAGCCATATGAGCTTCAAAAGGGTAGGTCATGTATAGATAGTAACCTGCATCTTAGAAAATATGTTCTATTGATTCTCCTATTGCGCGCGCGTAGGCTTTAATCAGAAACCGGGCCGCCAACTTATTGTGTTGGTACTAAAAGTGACCCAGGTATTTTTGAATGAAGTTTAAATCCCCGCATTCGCTCATGAATGCGGGGACTTCTTTTACTCAAAGATCACCAGCACCTCGCCCGCGGTCAGGCGCTCGCCTACCTGGGCGGGCAGCTCAGCCACGGTCCCTGCGGCTTCAGCCAGCACGGGCACCTCGGTCTTCATGGCCTCTAGCAGGGCCACCTGATCCCCTGCGGCAACCTCATCGCCCACAGCCACGGTGTACTTGAGCAGGGCCCCACCCATAGGGGCTAGTACCTGCCCGGCACCCGCCTGCTCCTGCCCGCTGGCAGGGGTGGCGGCGTCCGCGCCCGAACCCAAAGAAGCAAACACCGAATCGGGCAGGCCCACCCGGTGCGGGGTGCCGTCAATTTCCAGGGTAAAACGGGTGATGCCGGTGCCCGGGAAGACGCTAGCACCCACCGGCAGCAGGGGCTGACGGTAGGACGCCTGCGCCCCGCCCCCAGCCTTGGTGCCGGAAGGCCCGGTGGTGGCGTCCGCGCCCTGACCGTGTGCGAGGGAGGGGAGGAAGACGTCCTCAATCCAGGTGGTGTAGACCCCGAAGTCTCCGCCCTCAGCGGTAAAGGCGGGTGCTTCAAGTACCTGCCGGTCAAAGGGCAGGACGGTTGCCACCCCGGCGATGTCCATCTGGGCCAGGGCGAAACGGGCCCGGCGTAGGGCCACCTCGCGGGTGGGACCGGTGACAATCAGCTTAGCCAGCATAGAATCAAACTCACCGCTGACCACAGAGCCCGGACGCACCCCGGCGTCCCAGCGGATCCCGGGGCCAGAGGGCACGGTGATGGACTCAAGACGGCCGGCTGCGGGCAGGAAGCCCCGGGCCGGGTCCTCAGCATTGATGCGGAACTCAAAGGCATGGCCAACCGGCTCAGGAGTCTCGGTAAAGGGCAGGGGCTTGCCCGCCGCGATATCAAGTTGCAGGGCTACCAGGTCAACACCGGTGACTTCCTCGGTAACCGGGTGCTCCACCTGAATACGGGTATTGACCTCCAAGAAGGAAATGGTGCCGTCCAGGGCCACCATAAACTCGGCGGTACCCACACCCACATACCCGGCAGCCCGGAAAATCTCAGCGGACGCCCGCTCAATCTGGGCCCGCTGCTCTTCGGTGAGGAAGGGGGCGGGGGCCTCCTCAATCAGCTTCTGATTACGGCGCTGCAAAGAGCAGTCGCGGGTGCCCACCACCACCACATTGCCGTGGGAATCGGCTGCCACCTGGGCCTCTACGTGGCGGGGCTTCTCTAGGAAACGCTCAATGAAGCACTCCCCGTTGCCGAAGGCAGCTATAGCCTCCCGCGAAGCTGCGACGAAGGCGTCCTCAACCTCGCCCAGCTCTCGCACGATACGCATACCGCGCCCGCCGCCGCCGTGGGCAGCCTTGATGATGGAGGGCAGGCCGTGCTCCTGGGCAAAGGCGCGGGCCTCTTCGGGGGAGGCGACGGGGCCATCCGACCCGGGGGCCAGGGGAGCCCCCACCGACTGGGCCAACTCGCGGGCCTTAACCTTATCTCCCAGGGCCTCGATAGTCTCGGGAGCAGGGCCAATCCAGGTCAGCCCCGCAGCGATTACAGCGCGGGCAAAGTCGGCGTTCTCCGCCAAAAAACCATAGCCGGGGTGAACATCGGTAGCCCCCGACTTTACCGCTACCGCCAGCACCTTCTCTATATCCAGGTAGGTTTCCGCTGGGCCGGTGCCCCCCAGGGTATAGGCCTCATCGGCCAGGGCGGTGTGCAGGGCTTCGGCGTCCGAATCGGCGTAAACCGCCACCGAGGCGATACCCTGGGCGGCGCAGGCGCCAATAATACGGACGGCAATCTCGCCACGGTTAGCAACTAAAACTTTACGCATGGGGCTCACTTTTCGGTCTCGGAGGGGCGGGCAGGGGTGGAATCGGGGAAGTTCAGGAGGTCAAACCGCAGGCGGGTACCGGGTGGGGCCTGAGCCAGTAAGCGCAGGTCAGCCGGGTGGACCGTCGCAATCACGGGGTAGCCGCCGGTCACCGGGTGATCAGCTAAGAAGACCACAGGCTCCCCGCTCGGCGGCACCTGAATCGCCCCGGCCACCATGCCCTCGCTGGGCAGCTCCCGGGTTACAGCCCGAGTCAGGACGCCGGTGGGCTGGGGGGCTACGGACCCGTCGGTGGGGGTGCTCGGGACGTCCTGCCCCAGCGGGGCTTCCTGTGCAGCGTCAGCCAAGATCAGCCTGACCCCGATACGGTCACTGGACTGGGAGACTTCCCAAGTCACCTCGGTGAAGCGGCCCAGAGACTCGGAGGTAAACCAGTCCTCACGCGGCCCGGGCAGCGCTCGCACTGTCAATACAGTGCCCGGCTCCGGTAGGGGCAGGGCTGGCGCGGGATCAGCCACCACCGATACGGGCGGGTTGGCGAGGGAGAGCTGTTCGCCCGCGGTGAGAGGTTTGGGGCCTAGACTAGCCAGGGTATCGCGGGAGGCGCTCGCCGCCTCGGTTCTAGCGGCAAACCCTCCACGTACTGCCAGATAGGTGCGTAAGCCCCGGGCCGGTGCGCCCAGGGTGAGGGTCTGCCCGGGCTTCAGGGCAAAGGGGGCGTAGGAAGGAACAGTCAGGGGAGTCTTTGCCGCCGGGACTGAACCTTCTGCGGGATCTGTGACCTGCCCAGGGGTGTCCTCGGTAATCTGCGCCGGGGTATCTGCTCCAGTCAGGGCTAGCTCCACATCGGCCAGAGCGGTCAGCTTCAGCCCGCCCGCCAGGTTTTCGAGAACTGTCGCGCTCGCAGAATTACCGACCAGACGGTTAGCTTCTGCTGCCGCAGCCCGGTCCGCAGGCCCAGAGGGAGAGACACCCCAGTGGGTTAGTCCGGCTCGACCCCCGTCTTGGAAGAGAGTCTGCAGCCCCGGCGCCTTCACCTCAAGCACAGGCTGGGCAGGCACCTGCCCGGCCTCAGCGGGGTGGGCGGGGGCGTCCTTGTGCTCGAGAGAGATAAGCTCCCGCACCGCCTCGAACTGCACCTGCATACCGGGCTCGAGCAGGGCTGGCGGGTTCTGGGTGAGGTCCCAGAGGGGCGCATTGGTGTGACCGATTAGCTGCCAGCCGCCGGGGGAAGTGCGGGGGTAGATGCCCGAGAAGTCCCCGGCCAGACCCACCGCCCCGGCAGGCACCGAGGTGCGCGGGGTGGCTCGTCGCGGAACATCCAGCACGTTATCGTGCCGGTGCAGGTAGAAGAAGCCGGGGGCAAAACCCGCAAAGGCTACCGACCAGTGGCCGGTGGTGTGGGCGTAGATAACCGCCTGCTCGCTGATGCCCAGGTGGGTTGCGACGTCCGCGAGGTCCTGGCCGTCGTAGACCACCGGAATGGTCACGGTGCGCCCGTGGGTGCGCACATCGCCGGACGCCTGCGGCAGGTTGGGTGCGGCAAGAAAGGCTGCGGCGTGCTCGGCGCTAGCAAAGCGGACGAGCAAGGTCTGGGCCGCAGGGACCAGCTCAACCTGACCCTGGGCCGGGTGTTGCTGGAGGTGCCCGTGCAGGTGCAGAGCGTTTTCGAGGGTGCGGCAGTCCACCATCACTGCCAGCAGACCGAAGGGCTTGACCGTGTAGATATCGGCTGTGTGCCCGCCGGTGGTGATCCTGCCGGGTGTCTGCGCGGTGGCCATAGCGCCCCTCTCTGCTAGCTTCGTGGGTGGGGGAGGGGTGGCAGGCTGTGCGTTATTGCGCTGGGGTCTGGGTCGTGCCACCACTCCTAAGATTGTTCAACAATTCTGGCAGATGTGGCGCCGCCCACGCAAGCTGCGTTGTCGCCCGCCTTCCTAGGCGAAGGCGCGGACGTCCGCCCCGGCGTCCTCAAGGGCCGCCCGCACCTGCTGGGCGATGGCGACAGCCCCGGGGGTATCGCCGTGAACGCAGATGCTATCGGCATGCAAAGGAACAACCGACCCATCAACAGCCACCACTTCGCGCTCCACCGCCATGCGCACCACACGCTCGGCCACAGCCTGCGGGTCGTGGATGACCGCCCTGGCCTCACGGCGAGACACCAGGGTGCCTTCGGGGGTGTAGCCACGGTCGGCAAAGGCTTCGTAGAAAACCGGAACACCCAGCGCCTGCGCCTCACGGGCAACAGCTGAGTTCGGCAGACAGAGAATCGGCAGGTCACCGAGTTCGTGCAGGGCCTGCGCCACTGCCGCAGCCTGCACATCGTGGTGAACAATAGCGTTATAGAGCCCGCCGTGGGGCTTGCAGTAGCGCACTTCAGCGCCCTCAACCCGGGCTACCGCCTCAAGCGCGCCCACCTGGTAGATCACCGCATCGGTGAGTTCGGTGGCGGTCATATCCATGAAGCGGCGGCCAAAACCAGCCAGGTCGGGGTAAGAAACGTGGGCCCCGATCGTCACGCCGTTCTCCCGCGCCGCCCGCACGGTGGTGCGCGCAACTGACGGGTCGCCGGCATGAAAACCGCAGGCGATATTGGCTGAAGAGACGGTCTGCATCATCGCAGCGTCATCTCCCATGGTCCAGGAGCCAAAAGACTCCCCGGAATCAGAATTCACATCAATACGTAGGGTGCTCATGGCACTAGCCTACCGCCGCAGCTGCCTGCCGGGTGCCCTGGGGGTGTGCTGCCGGGGCGCGGACGTCCGCCCCGGCTTAGCCTGCGCGTGTTCCCTGGGCGGGGCAAGAGGGCTAGAATTGCTGAGGTCTCTCGTCATATCCCCGGCGTCCGCCCTACTACCCTAAGGAACCCTATGGCTCGCCCCGACTACGGTATTGGCCCGCTGGCCCACGCCCTGGCTACCGACTTTGGCTACGATTTTGAGTACGACGCCCCGGCTGAGGTCGATGGTCTCTGGCTAGAGACCGCCGAACTTGAGAAGACCTATATCGACCTGACCGGCCGCGTCTTTACCCTGCTGCTGAACATTTTTTATATTGGGGACGAACGCCGCTACGGCTTCGCTCTCTTTGAGCTAGAGGACGCCGCAGAGCCGGATGCGGACGCTGGTGAGCAGCTCGTGCTACAGGAGGACGGCCTAGCCAGCGCGGCTGACTTGAAGGGCCGGGTGGCGGATGTTCTGGCTGATTCTGCCCAGCTCTTAGCTGAGCAGGAAGCCTACGACCTGGGCGAGGCAATTCGCACTGTTGATGCTACCTATACCCAAGAACAGCAGGCGGCCATTCTGGAGGTTTCGCAGGCCCAGAAAGGGAAGTCTTTCTTCGCATAGCAACTGCCCGTCAGGGCTGCGCAAAATGTGTGTGTTTTGAGAAAAGGCGAGCCAGAGGTGGCTCGCCTTTCTCGGTTAATTTAGCGGGTGACAGTTTCCCAGTGGCCGGAGGCTGCTGAGCGTTCAGCTGCGTCGAGGACGCGGGCTGAGGCTACGGCGTCCTCAATGCTGGCGTGGTCGCTGTCTTCGCCGAGGAGGGCGCGGACAAACTTTTGGGCTTCGATAATTTTGAGGTCGTCGTAGCCTATGGAGGTTCCGGCACCCGGTTGGAAGTGGGAGAAGTCGCCCATGGTGGGGTCGGCCATGACGCGGGTGTAGCCGGTGTATTCTGCTGAGTTGAGGGCGATCTCGAGTTCGTTCATGCGTTCGAAGTCCCACATGAGGGAGCCTTCGGTGCCGTAGATTTCAAGGGCGTAGCGGGCGCGGGGGCCGGAGGAGGCGCGGGAGGCTTCGAGGGTTCCAACGGCGGGGAGGCCGCTTTCGTCGGGGGTGAAGCGGACGAGCATGGCGGCGTAGTCTTCATTTTCTACGGGGCCCGTTTCTCCGTCTTCAATAATGGCGAAATGGGTGGCTTGGCCCATGGGGAGTACGGGGCGTTCGGTGTAGAAGGTGCTGGTGAGGGCGGTGACTTCTTCGATGGGGGCAACGATGTAGTGCATGAGGTCTACGAGGTGCCCCATGAGGTCGCCGAGGACGCCGCTACCGGCCTTGTCGCGGATAAATCGCCAGGAGAGGGCGCCCTTGGGGTTGGCTGAGTAGTCTGCAAAGAAGATTCCGCGGACGTGGGTGATTCGCCCGAGTTTTCCTTCAGCGATGATTTTTTTTGCGTGTTCTAGGGCGGGGGCGTTGCGGTAGTTGAAGCCGACGGAGGTTAGGACGCCTGCCTCGGCTGCGGCCTGGGCAATGTCAGCGGTTTCGTCGCCGGATCGTCCTGCGGGCTTTTCAATCCAGAAGGGTTTTCCTGCTTTGGCTGCAGCTATGCCCATTTCGCGGTGGAGGAAGTTGGGGGCGCAGATGGAGACGACGTCTACGTCTGGGTTGGCGAGGACCTCGTGGTAGTCGGTGGTTCCGCTTTCGTAGCCGAGGACTTCTTGGGCGTATTGGACGCGTTCTTCGCTGGTGTCTGCTGCTTGGACTAGGCGGGGGGTGATGCCGAGTTCGGGGTAGACGCTGGGTAGTTCGCGGTAGGCCTTGGTGTGGACTTTGCCCATCCAGCCGACGCTGATGAGACCAATGCCGAGGGTTTTTTGTCAGTCATGGGGGTGTGCTTTCTTGGTGGGCGGGGGAGACGTGCGCCGTCCGGCGGTGGAGACCTACGTCATTCTTAATTCTTAATTTAAGTCCCCAATTACTTATTTTGTCAATATGTAAGTACAAACCTTGACATGGGGGTGTGCTGTGTAGCACTCTAGAGGGTAAGAACCTCCAACTCCCACGTTTCACACCAAGGACGGGCAGCACATGACACACTACGAACTACTGACTATGGGGCGTATCAGCGTTGATGTTTACCCCAATGACATCGGCGTTGGCCTCGAAGACGTCACCAGCTTCGGTAAATACCTGGGTGGCTCACCGGCCAATGTCGCCGTAGCCGCAGCTAAGTACGGACATAAGACCTCTGTAATCACCCGCGTCGGCAATGATCCTTTCGGCACATACTTGCGCCGGGAGCTCAACCGCTACGGGGCAGACGACGCAAACGTCACCGTCGATCCGAACCTCCAGACCTGCGTCACCTTCTGCGCGATTAAACCCCCAGAAGATTTCCCCCTCTACTTCTATGGACGTTTCCCCACCGCACCGGATCTTCAGATCACCGCCGACGACATCGACATGGAAGCCGTCAAAAATGCCACCATTTTCTGGACGACCCTGACCGGTATGTGCCAGGAGCCGGCCCGCTCCGCCCAGCTGGCAGCTCATGAGGCTCGTGGGCGCGACAACCTGGCTGAGGGTCAGCACACGATTCTCGACCTGGACTACCGCCCTATGTTCTGGGAGAAGCCCGAAGAGGCAACTGCTGCAGCTCAGGAACTGCTTAAGTACGCCACCATCGCCATTGGTAACCGGGAAGAATGCGCTGTTGCTGTCGGTGACGGCACCCCGGACGAACAGGCTGACCGCCTCCTGGCTGCAGGCGTGAAAATTGCTGTGGTCAAGATGGGTGCTGAGGGCGTGATGGCTAAGACTGCTACTGAACGTGTTGTCTCGGCCCCCACCCCGGTCGAAACCGCCAACGGACTTGGCGCAGGAGACTCCTTCGGCGGGGCCTTCACCCACGGAATTCTCTCAGGCTGGCCCCTGGAAAACGCTCTGACCTTTGCGAACGCAGCTGGCGCTATCGTCGCCTCCCAGATTGCCTGCTCAGAGGCAATGCCCCAGGAACAGGACGTCATGGACTTCCTGAACGACCGTAACCGCGGATTCTAGAAAGGACGGGAACGACCATGACGATTGATCTCACCGCTGATCGGGACCCCCGCCGCTACGAGCATCTCACCAAAATCCGCCTGGAAGACCCCCAAGCAGTAGCCAGGGCTGCTGCAGCCCGACCCCGCCACGAGGGGCCGACCTACGGGCGTCAGAACTTCATTGTGGCAGCAGACCACCCAGCCCGGGGCGCTAACCGCGTAGGTTCAAATCCCATGGCCATGGCAGACCGTCGGGACCTTCTTGACCGCCTCCAGATTGCCCTGGCCAACCCGGCTGTTGACGGCGTCCTGGCTTCCCCCGATATCCTCGACGACCTCCTCCTGCTTGGTGCCCTCGACGGAAAGCTCGTCTTCGGGTCTATGAACCGGGGTGGTCTTTCGGGGCTCGTCAATGAAATGGACGACCGCTTCACCGGCCACACCGCTGACTACCTCAAATCCATCGGGGCTGACGGCGGCAAAATGCTGACCCGAATCCACTACGGGGACCCCAACACGGTTGCAACCCTCGAAGCCACAGCGCAGGCCGTGAACTCCCTCGCTGACCAGGGGCTCTATGCCATGGTTGAGCCCTTCATCTCTGAAACCATTGATGGGGCAATCCGCAATGACCTCACTCCCGACGCCGTCATAAAGTCAGTGGGCATTGCCAGCGCCCTGGGCACCAACAGCGCCTACACCTGGATGAAACTTCCGGTCGTTGACGAGATGGAGCGGGTCATGGCCTCCACCACCCTGCCTACCGTCCTGCTGGGGGGTGACCCCTCCTCGTCCCCCGATGAAGTTTTCGCCACCTGGGAAGCTGCCCTTAAGCTCCCCGGCGTGCAGGGGCTGACCGTAGGACGGACCCTGCTCTACCCCGAGGACGGCGACGTCGCCGGGGCCGTTGCGACCGCAGCTTCCCTGCTCCACCACACCGCTTAAAAGAAGAATCACTCCGGTTAGAAAGAAACCCTCATGGCACATCAGAGAATGTCTGTCGCCCAGGCAGTCGTTACCTTCCTCGGCAACCAGTACACCGTCGATACCATCGGCGACGAAACTTTCCGGACCCGCACCGTTCCGGGTATGTTCGGTATCTTTGGTCACGGCAACGTTGCCGGTATGGGGCAGGCCCTGCGCCAGTACCAGGAAACCGCTCCTGGTCTTATGCCCTACTATCAGGGCCGCAATGAGCAGGCCCAGGTTCACCAGGCTGTTGGCTATGCCCGCCACACCCGTCGTCGTCAGACCTTCGCCGTGACCACCTCCATCGGTCCCGGCTCCTCCAATATGGTTACCGGCGCCGCCCTGGCGACCACTAACCGCCTGCCCGCCTTGCTCTTCCCCTCAGATCAGTTTGCAACCCGCACCCCCGATCCGGTGCTCCAGCAGCTGGAACGCTTTGATGCCGGTGATATCACGGTCAACGATATTTTCCGCCCCGTATCCCGCTACTTCGATCGGGTCCAGCGTCCCGAGCAGGTCTTTTCAGCCCTCTTGAACGGTATGCGGGTGCTGACCGACCCGGTCGATACCGGTGCTGTCACTATTGCCCTGCCCCAGGACGTCCAGGCTGAGGTGCTGGATGTGCCCGAAGAGTTCTTGGCCCCCCGCGAGTGGCGGATCCGCCGTCCGGAACCCGAAGAGGTTGATATCCGGGCTGCTGTTGAGGCTATTCGGGGCGCCCAGAAGCCGGTCATTATCGCCGGTGGCGGTGTCCACTATGCCTTTGCAACAGATGAGCTCAAGAAGTTCGTTGAGGCAACCGGTATCCCCGTGGCTTACACTCAGGCAGCTGTGGGCGTCATGGACTGGGACCACCCCCTCTGCCTGGGCGCTGTCGGTTCCACCGGCTCTACCGCCTCAAACGCCCTGGTCCGTGAGGCAGACCTGATTATCGGTATCGGCACCCGCTACGAGGACTTCACCACGGCCTCCCGCACCGCCTTCCAGAACCCCGACGTAAAGTTCGTCAACATCAACGTGGCTGCCTTCGACGCCTACAAGCAGGGTGCTGCCGTATCTATGGTTGCTGACGCCCGCAAGGCCCTGGTAAAGCTCAATGAAGCGATGAGCGGCTTTAGCGTCTCGGACGCTGTCCGTCAGCAGGTTGCCGACGAGAAGCAGCGGTGGGACGGAATTGTGGACGAGGCTTTCGCCCAGCGATTCCGCCCCCTGATGAGCCAGAACGAAATCATCGGTGCCGTCAACGAAGCGATGGACGACCGGGACGTCGTTGTGTGCGCTGCCGGTTCTCTACCCGGTGACCTCCACAAGATGTGGCGGGTCAAGGACGCCTTCGGCTACCACGTCGAATATGCCTACTCTTGCATGGGTTACGAAATCCCCGGCGGCCTGGGCGTCAAGCGAGCCTCCCTGGATGCCCAGGACGGACGCGACGTCGTCGTCATGGTGGGGGACGGCTCCTACCTGATGATGCACACCGAACTGGTGACCGCAGTTGCAGAGGGAATCAAGCTCATTACCGTCTTGATCCAGAACCACGGCTACGCCTCCATTGGTGCCCTCTCAGAATCCCTGGGCTCCCAGCGCTTCGGCACCAAGTACCGTATGCACGACGCCGAAAACCACACCTTCGACCACGGCGACAAGCTCCCGATCGACCTGGCAACCAACGCTGAGTCCCTCGGTGCCCGTGTAATCCGCGTTGAGCCGGGGGAGAACGTCCGCGAAGACCTGATGGCAGCTATCAAGGAAGCTAAGGCAGCCCCCGAAGGGTCAGGGCCCATCGTCATTCATGTCGAGTCAGATCCCATGATTGATGCCCCCTCATCGGAATCCTGGTGGGACGTTCCGGTCACTGCCGAGAGCGAGTTGGAATCAACCCAGCAGGCCTATCAGGATTACGTCAGCAACAAGGCCAAGCAGCGTCCCCTGCTCGGCTAGGCCACCCTCCACTGCCCCTGCAGAGGGCAAAACTAAGCCTGGGTTCCAGCCCCAGATACCCCGCAAGTCTCCATGAGCGTCAGGCTCACGGGGCTGGAACCCGATCGATGTACATATCAACATCAAGAGAAAGAAAAAGTTCATGTCATACGAGGTCGTACACTTCATCCAGGGCTCCGAGGTTGCCAGCGCGGGCGACGCCCGCCAGGATATCTTCAACCCTGCTACCGGCGAAACCATTGGCACCCTGCACTTGGGTGGTCAGGACGAGCTGCAGGCTGCTGTTGCCGCTGCCAAGACTGCGGGCCAGAGCTGGTCTGAGGTCTCCCTGGCCAAGCGCACTGCCATTCTTTTCCGCTTCCGTGAACTGCTTGTTGAGCGGACTGACGAACTGGCAGAAATCGTTGTTAGGGAGCACGGTAAGGTCTTCTCCGATGCCAAGGGTGAAATTGCCCGTGGCCAGGAAATCGTAGAATACGCCTGCGGTATTACCAACATCATCTCCGGTGCCTACACCCCCCAGGCGGCAACCGGTATTGACGCCTACTCCATGCGGCAGCCCCTGGGCGTCGTTGCAGGTATCACCCCCTTCAACTTCCCCGTCATGATTCAGCTCTGGATGGCTCCTCTGGCTATTGCCTCAGGTAACGCTTTCATCCTCAAGCCTTCAGAGCGCGACCCTTCTGCCGCTAACTTCATTGCCAAGCTGTGGAAGGAGGCAGGTCTGCCTGACGGTGTCTTCAACGTCCTGCACGGTGGCAAGGAGATGGTCGATGGCCTGCTTACCCACCCTGATGTTGACGGTATCTCCTTCGTTGGTTCAACCCCCATCGCCAAGTACGTCTACGAGACCGGAACCGCTCACGGCAAGCGCGTCCAGGCCCTGGGCGGCGCCAAGAACCACGCCCTGATCATGCCCGATGCTGACATGGACGTCGTCGCTGACCACCTCAGCGCCGCCGCCTTCGGTGCTGCCGGTCAGCGTTGCATGGCAATCTCAGTGGCAGTTGCTGTAGGGGACGCTGCAGAAATCTCCATCGCCAAGGTGGCAGAACGCGCCCAGAAGATCAAGGTTTCTAACGGTATGGATCAGGACGCCGACATGGGCCCGCTGATTACCCCCGCTTCCCGCGACCGCGTCCAGCGTATTATCACCGAAGCGGAGCAGGCCGGCGCGGCTGTTGTGGTTGACGGCCGCAACCTCGTCGTTGAAGGCTACGAGGGCGGTAACTTCGTTGGTCCCACCATCCTGGACCAGGTCAAGACTGAAATGGCCGCCTACGGTGAAGAAATTTTTGGCCCCGTACTCGTAGTGGTTCGTGTTGAATCCCTGGAAGAAGGTATCCAGCTGATCAACTCCAACCCCTTCGGTAACGGTACCTGCATCTTCACCTCATCCGGTGCTGCTGCCCGTCGCTTCACCCGCGACATCAAGGTCGGCATGGTTGGCGTGAACGTACCCCTGCCGGTGCCCCTGGCTAACCACTCCTTCGGTGGCTGGAACGACTCCCTCTTTGGCGAGCACCACATCTACGGTGAAGAAGGGGTCCGCTTCTACACCCGCGCTAAGGCCATCACCCAGCGCTGGCCCGAGCCTAAGCAGGCTTCAGGGGCGTCCTTCAATTTTGAGTCCCGCTCTAACTCCTAGGGTAAGGTGACCCCTCTGGGGGCTTTGCTGGAAAGAGTACTCCGGCCAGGATACTGACCTTTGGGTAGGTATCCTGGCCGGAGTTTTTATGACTGAATAGCGGTTCTGGTGAGACCGGGCACACGGCTAAGTAGCAGATTTGATAGAATGTAAGGACAAATCTGTGGGGTTTCTGCCCCGCCCCCTACCCTTTCACCGCAGAAAGAGACTGCACATGACAGAGAGCAAGCTCATCATTGGCACCGCCCCGGACTCCTGGGGAGTCTGGTTCCCTGAAGATGACGCCCAGACCCCCTGGCAACGCTTCCTCGACGAGGTCGTAGAAGCAGGCTATAAGTGGATTGAACTGGGTCCCTACGGCTATCTTCCCGCAGACCCCGAAATCCTAGCCAAGGAACTCAAAGACCGCGACCTGCAGGTCTCTGCAGGAACCGTCTTCACCGCCTTCCACCGCGGCCTCGACCAGTGGGATATCGCCTGGGAACCCGCCCGCAAGGTAGCAGAACTTACCGCAGCCATGGGAGCCCAGCACATCGTCGTCATTCCCGCCCTTTGGCGCGACGACAAGACCGGCAAAGAACTTGAACCCTCCACCCTCACCGACAAGCAGTGGGACGACCTCGCCGCAGGCCACAACCGCCTCGGCGAAACCCTCCAGAAAGAATTCGGCCTCTTCCAACAGTTCCACTCCCACGCCGACTCCCACGTCGAAACCATGGAAGAAATCGAAAAATTCCTCGCCGTAACCGACCCCAAGCTAGTTACCCTCTGCCTCGACACCGGCCACGCCGAATACGGTGGAGCATCCTCCGTCGAACTGATCGAAAAATACCCTGACCGCATTGGTTACCTGCACCTGAAGCAGGTAGACCCCAAGATCGTCGCCCAGGTTAGGGCCGAAGAAATGTCCTTCTCCAAGGCCGTCCGCCTCGGGGCCATGTGCGAACCCCCCTATGGCCTGCCTGACCTCTCCAAGGTTATCGAAGCAGCAGAAGCCCTCGGCCGCCCCCTCTTTGGCATCGTCGAACAAGACATGTACCCTGTTGACTCCTTCGATACCCCCTTGCCCATTGCCAAGCGCACCAAGAACTACCTGCTTGGCTGCGGCTCCCGCACCACCATCGGCTAAACCCCTCAACAACATACTGCCCATGGAACCCCACCCGGGGCGTCCATGGGCAGTATTTTCTTGCCATGACGCACGAACACAGAGGCCCCACAGGAAGATCCTGTGGGGCCTCTGAGGCGTTGAATCTACCAGGTACTACTGGTCTTCATCCACGTTAATCACCTTGATTGCAGAGGTGACCGGAATATGGCCAACTCCCGCGCTCTTATCACTGGAGATATCGTCGCGGACCTGACGGATCTCACCGGTATCCGTGCCAGCTGCCCGGAGCTCATGCACCAGGGCTTCTAGCTCAGCGCCACCAGCCATCAGAGAAGTCAGCTCTTCAACAGTAATATCGCTCTTCTTGTGGTAGCCAATAGAACGGCCCCGCTTCAGGAGCAGGAAGCGGTCACCCACCGGGTAGGCATGGTGGGGGTTGTGGGTGATGAAGATGACGCCCAGGCCCCGGTCACGGGCCTGCAGGATGTACTTCAGCACCACACCAGACTGCTTCACACCGAGAGCTGCCGTGGGCTCGTCCAGAATCAGTACCTTAGCGCCGAAGTGGACGGCGCGGGCGATAGCTACACACTGGCGCTCGCCACCAGACAAGGTACCGATGGGCTGGTTGACATCGCGCAGGTCGATACCCATGTCCAGCAGTTCTTTTTTAGTGGTCTCGCGCATGTACTCAACGTCGAGACGCTTGAAGGGGCCCCAGCCCTTAGTCACTTCAGACCCGAGGAAGAAGTTTCGCCAGACGGGCATGAGGGGGGCTACAGCGAGGTCCTGGTAGACGGTTGCGATACCCCGGTCAAGGGCTTCGCGGGGGGAGTTGAAGCGGACGTCCTCACCGCTGACCTCGTAGGTTCCGTGGTCGTGCTTGTGGAGACCGGCGATAATCTTAATCAGGGTTGATTTACCTGCACCGTTATCGCCCAGGACGCAGGTGACTTCCCCTGCGCCTACTTCGAGGGTGATGTCTCGGAGGGCGATGATGTTGCCGTAGTCCTTGCCGACGGTATCAAGCTTGACCAGCGGTGCTGCGGTAGCGGTTGCGGTATCTTGTGTCATTTCTTGCCACCTCGGGCTGCTCGACGTTGGAGGGTGAAGTTAAGGACGGTTGCAATCAGGAGCATGAGGCCCAGGAAGAATTTGAGCCAGTCCGGGTTCCATTCGGCGTAGACAATGCCTTTGAGGGCCATGCCGTAGATGAGGGCGCCGATTGCGCCTCCGATAGCTGAGCCGTAGCCACCGGTCATGAGACAGCCACCGACAACCGCTGCGATGATGTAGAGGAATTCGTTGCCGATACCTTCACCGGACTGGACGGTGCGGAAGGCGAAGAGCTGGTGCATGCCCAGGAGCCAGGCGCAGAAGCTGACACCCATGTAGAGGGCAATTTTGGTGCGGACGACGGGGACGCCTACAGCGCGGGCCGCGTCGGGGGCTCCACCGGAGGCGAAGATCCAGTTACCTGCCCGGGTGCGCTGGAGAATCCAGGTGGCAACCAGCACGAGGGCGATCCAGTAGAAGACGGTGATCTTGACGCTGACGCCAAAGAGGTTGATGTCTGAGGCGAAAACTGCTTCTGCTGAAGAGAATCCTGCGCCAGAGCCGATGGAGGGAGTAGCGACGCCGCCGGTGAGCATGCGGGTGACACCGAGGTTGATACCGGTCAGCATGAAGAAGGTAGCAAGGGTGACGATGAAGCTAGCTAGCTTTGACTTGGTCAGGAGGTAGCCGTTGAGGGCACCAATTGCTAGGGAGAGTAGCAGGGAGAAGAGGACGCCCAGCCAGACATTTGAGCCGAACCAGTAGACGAAGATCGCTCCTGAGAGGGCGCTGGTGGTGACGGCGACACCTGCTGATAGGTCTACCTCCCCGCCAATCATGAGGAGGGAGACGCCGACTGCCATGATGCCTACGGTGGAGGCACCGTAGAGGACCGTGGCGATGGAGGTCGGCTGGAGGAACTGGCTGGAGGCCATCGCGAAGATGATGAAGAGGGCAACAGCTGCGGTGGAGGCGCCTGCGATGGGTTGGCTAAAGAACCTGACGAAGATGTTGGGGCGAGCGAGGCGCTCGTCAGTTGTGGTCATGGGTGTGCTCCTTAGCGGGTGCCGTTGGCTGCGTATTCAGCAACAGCGTCGGCGTTTTCGGAAGTGATGATCTGGGGACCGGTGAGGACGGACTGGCCACCGCCGAGGACGTTACCGTTGGTCTTGTAGAGCCAGATACCGTCAACGGCTGAGTAGCCCTGCAGGTAAGGCTGCTGGTCAATAATGAAGTCCAAATCGCCGTTCTGGAGGGCTCCGATGGCATCTGCGTTCATGTCAAAGGTGGCGATAGCTGCTTCGGATCCGGCGTCCGCTGCGGAGTCGATAGCGGTCATGGCGATGGGGGCTCCCAGGGTCAGAATCGCATCGATATCTGAGTTGGTCTGGAGTTTAGAGGTGATGGTGGAGGCGACGTTGGTCATGTCGGTGCCCTGGACGTAGAGGACTTCGTACTGGCCGGAGAAGGTCTTACTGACGCCCTCACAGCGGCTTTCAAGACCAATATTGCCCTGTTCTTGAATGACGCAGATAACGTGCTTGGCACCCTGCTCGTTGAGGGCTTCACCGGCGGCTTCACCGGCGACGGATTCGTTCTGGCCAAAGTGGGCCAGGGCGCCAACGGTGGCTGATTCTGCTTCGCCGGAGTTGATGGTGAAGACGGGGATTCCGGCTTCCTTGGCCTTGGCCAGGGCGCCTGCGAGAGCGTCAGGCTTGGAGAGGGTGACGACGATGCCGTCAACGCCCTGGTCTACAGCCTGTTCGACGAGCTGGGCCTGGCGGGAGCCATCGGGGTCGGAGTTGTAGAGCAGTTCGATGTTGTCCTTGGCTGCTGCGGTTTCAGCACCTTTGCGGGCGATGTCCCAGAAGGTGTCTCCGGGGGAGGCATGGGTAATGAAAGCAACCTTCATGGTGGGCGTGCTGACGGTGCTGGTTACTGCTGAGTCAGTTGAGCTTGAATTCTTTAGTTCACCGTTGACGCCGGCGGGACCACCGCAGGCGCTGAGGAAAAGAACAGTTGTTGCTGCGGTTGCGATTGCGGACTTGCGAGCAAGGGAGCTTGAGAAAAATTTCATGTTTTCCTCCCAAAAGGGGTAGTGAGTAGGTTAGTATGACCGTACAAACATTTGTTTCAGATAAAGCTACATCACATTAGTGAGATGGGCAACACTATTTTTGAGGTTATTTTGAGAGTGTCTCACGCAATGTCGATTGTCTCGGCAATGGTGCGGTGGGGCATGAAGGGTCGCAAGCTGGCCGCGTATGGGGAAAAAATTAATTGGTTGTTCCGCTTCCAATGTGAAATAAGTGGGGTTTGGCTGGTTGAAACACTGAAGTTTGGGCTTTTGACCCTCCGGGGTAAACCGGCCTTACTACCGGCATGCTGAAACAAGGAAAACGTAAAAATCCTGTGGTTCCACCACAACGAGAGGAATGAAAATGGCATACAAGATTTCTGCTGCTCCCATCTCTTGGGGAGTTTGTGAGGTTGAAGGCTGGGGTCACCAGATGAATCCCCAGCGAGTTCTAGCCGAGATGAAGGAGCTAGGGTTCGCTGCAACCGAATTTGGTCCGGAAGGCTTCCTGCCCGCCGAGCCGGCAGGTAAGGTTGAGGTTCTTGAAGAATATGGGATGAAAGCAATTGCTGGGTTCGTGCCCGTCGTACTGCACGATGTAGACAATGACCCCCTCCCTGCTATCAAGCGCGAACTGGAGAGCTTCGTCGCTGCTGGTGCAGAAACCCTGGTTTTGGCTGCCGCAACCGGGGTCAATGGCTACGACGCCCCCCGCCCCGTCCTTACTGCAGAGCAATGGCAGACTGTGTACACCAATCTTGAACGAATTGTTGAAGCAGCCTCTGCTGTAGGGATCGCAGTGTCTCTCCATCCCCACGCTGGAACCATGGTAGAGCAAGCTGAAGACCTCGATAAGATTTTGCAGAATACCACTGTCAATATCTGCTTCGATACCGGCCATATGTTTATCGGCGGAATCGACCCCGTACAGTTCGCCGTTGACTACGCAAGCCGGGTGTCCCACGTCCATCTCAAGGACGTCCGCCTAGACCTGGCTCGGAAGGTGCAGGACGGCTCTATCACCTACTACGACGGCGTTGTGCAGGGCATGTACACCCCTTTGGGGGCCGGGGACGTTGATATTGCCCGAATCGTCTCTAGCCTGGTTGCCAGTGGCTACCAGGGTTGGTTCGTCCTAGAACAGGACAACGTCATCACTGAGGAACCGCAAGCTGGTCAAGGGCCTCTCTTGGATGCTAAAGCATCCCTGGAATTTCTGCGTCAGTGCCTCCAGGCCTAGGTTGGTGGGGTAGGGCCGCCTCCTTTGGTAGTCACCCCGCATAAAAATAAGGCTGGCTGGTCTACTCGCATTGCCCGAGTAGGTCAGCCAGCCTTATTTAAGCTAGGGGGTAAAGATGTCTCGGAAGGTCTGGAGGGCCAGGTCTGAAGAAGTCTTCGCGTAGGACTCCAGGGCTATGACCCCCTGATAGTCAACGGACTGGAGGTAAGAGGCAATAGCCTCGTAGCGGATCTCTCCTGTACCTGGTTCGCATCGCCCGGGTACATCTGCAATTTGTATCTCGCCTATCCAGGGCATGCAACGTTCAAGGAGCTGAATCAAGTTACCCTCCCCAATCTGGGCATGGTAGAGATCGAGGTTGAGTCGGATATTCGGGTGGTCTACTGCCTGGACGAGGGCCAAAGTATCCTCAGCCTTAGCCCACGGAGTTCCGGGGTGGTCTACCGCGGTATTGAGATTTTCGAGGATAAAGGTTTTATTGAACTTAGCTGCCTCATCTCCCAGCTGGCGGAGGGTGTCTGCAGCCTTGATCCAGTCGTACCCGGTGACCTCTTCCTGGGCCAGGACGGGAAGCCCCCCTTCTCCCAATCCTGTCCCGTGAAGGTTGAGCCGGGGAAGATCTAAGACCAGAGAGGCTTCTAAGGCCAGTCGGGCTGTTTCGATGAGCTCCTGCCTACCGGCTTCCGTCGTAAAGTTGCCTCTGATGTACCCTGTCATGGATGAAAAGGTCGCGCCTGTAGCGGCGAGCTCCGGCAGGTTTTTAGAGGTGAAATCCCAGATCTCAACCTGGAACCCCTGGTCGTGGATGGTGGAGATACGGTCAAGCAAGGGTAAATCCAGATAGTGCATTTCAGCACAGACAGCCAATTGATAGGGCATGATGTTCCTTTGCGCTTAGGGGTAGATACAAGAAGAGCCCCGTAGGGACGGGGCTCTCTAGGGGGTGTTCTTACTTGTAGAGGTCAGGCTTTTCGTTGAGCTTGACGGTCACGGTGGAGCCGATATTTTCTACGGCCTCAATGCCGGCTTCACAGCAGGCGGTGGCAGCATAGCCGTCCCAGGCGGAGGGGCCAACCTGCTCCCCGGCTAGGGCGGCGTCGATCCAGGCCTGGACCTCACGGTCGTATGAGTCCTGGAAGCGCTCAACGAAGCCCTCGGTGATTTGGTCGATTCCGGCGGTGAGGTGGTCTTTCTCGGTGATCGCCCGGGTGGTGACCTGGTAGCCGTAGTTTGAGACAACGTGGGTGTTGACGGTTACGAGAACTCCCGAAGTGGTTTCCATGAGAACCAGGGCGGGGTCCTTGAGCTCAGGGTTGAGGACGTCTGCTGACTTCTTACCTGCGCGAACCTGGACGGTGGAGACCTCTTCGTTGGTGAAGTAGCGGACGGCATCAAACTCATGGACTACAGTGTCGTCGATGAGGTTGCGACCGGTGTACCAGTCGGGGACATCGGGGTTGACGTGTTCCAGGTTGAGCTGGAGAAGTTCACCGTATTCACCGGTGTCCAGCTTAGTCTTGATGTCCTGGTACCCTGCATCGAAACGGCGGTTGAAGCCTACCTGGACCAGCTTCTTGCCGGCCTTGACTTCGGCTTCAACAACTCGCCAGGCAGACCCCGAATCGGTAGTGAGGGGCTTTTCACAGAGGATGGGAAGCCCACGTTCGATAGCGGGAATCAGGACAGCTTCGTGGAGGAAACCGGGTGTTGCAATTAGGACGGCGTCAACGGTATCGGAGTCCAGAGCCTCAAGGAAATTAGTGTAGACCTTGGCGCCTTCGATACCTTCGATAGCCTGGGTTGCTGCTTCTTCATTGATGTCGATGACGGCGGTGAGGCGGGCCTTCTTCATGCGGTCGCGAATGCGGGAGATATGATCTGATCCCATGCGACCAGCGCCGACGACGGCGATACGGAGTTCTGCGCTCATGAGTGTCCTTTGTTGGTAGCCACCACATTACCTGTGATGGGCATAACTGTTGTTGCTCTTAAAGAGTGTCCTACGATACTTAGTCCTGTCAATTGTTTGTAAGAACAAAATCAATAATTGACCTGGTCTACCCATATTGTATATATGACCTAACAAAGCTATAGTGGTGTGTAGCACAGAACAATCCCAGGGGTGACCTGCAGAGTTTGCACAAACCCTTCCATAGATATTTACGGAGAACACGGTGAAAATTGCGTTGGATCCCACCCCCTTCCACCACTCCCACAGCCTGCTGGAGTTCCCTCGTCTCGCCAAAGACCTGGGATACGACTACCTGCAGATGACACCCCACGCCGACTTCATTCCCTTCTTCAACCACCCCAAAGCCGACGACGAGCTCGTTCGCCAACTGGCTCAAGCCTGTAAAGACGCCGAAGTAGAAATTGCCTCCCTCCTGCCCGTCCTCCGCTGGTCCTCCCCAGACCCCGACGCCCGAGAAGCCGCCGTACGCTACTGGAAGCGCGTCCTCCGCATCGCCGTTGACCTCGGCGTCCAGCAAATAGGAACCGAATTCTCCGGCCGCCCAGAGCTCGCCGAAGAATCAGAACGAGCCTTCTACCGCTCCATGGAAGAACTCCTCCCCATCATCGAACGAGAGGACCTACACGTCGCTATCGACCCCCACCCCGACGACTTTGTCGAAGAAGGCCTCGCCGCCTGGCGGGTCATCCGAGGGGTCAACTCCAAAAACCTGGGCATGGTCTACGTAGCCCCCCACACCTTCCACATGAAGGACGCCCCCCTCGACATCATGCGTGCAGCAGGAGACCGAATCCGAATCGTTCACGTTGCAGATACCATGGATCACCACCGCTCCCACGGCCTCCGCTACATCACCAATCCCCCGGGCAACCCCGTCCGCGTCCACCAGCACCTCAAAATCGGCGATGGAGACGTCAACTGGCAAGAATTCTTCTCCGGCCTACAAGAAATCGGATTCCTCGATAACCCCGATACAGTGATGGCCTCATCGGTCTTCGCAGAAAACGAAAACGCCCACGAAGTATCCACATACCAACTAACCACCATGAAAAACATGGTCCAAGAGGCTCGTAAGGCATAGTTATTCAACGAAGATAACTTTTGAATAGAAAGATCATAAAAACATGAGTCATGCAGTTTCTGCCAGCGAGAGCAATCTGCCCCCGCTCACCAAAGGACCCCACACCCGCCGACTGGGTCAAGTAGCCACCGTCGCCACCCTCGGCGGCCTCCTCTTCGGGTACGACACCGGCGTGATCAACGGCGCAATCGACCCCATGACCGCAGAGCTCGGGCTAGAAGCATCAGGCATCGGCCTCGTCACCGCAACCCTGCTGGTCGGCGCTGCCCTGGGCGCAATCTCCATTGGCTACCTGTCAGACGCAATTGGCCGTCGCAAGACCATCCTCCTGCTAGCTACCATCTTCTTCCTCGGTGCAGTTTTATGTGCAGTTGCACCTAACTTAGGCATCCTCCTGGTTGGTCGTGTTCTCCTGGGCCTCGGTGTCGGCGGCGCATCCACCGTCGTCCCCGTTTTCCTCGCCGAACTCGCCCCCTACGAAATCCGCGGATCCCTCTCAGGCCGAAACGAAATGATGATTGTTGTCGGCCAGCTAGCTGCCTTCGTCGTCAATGCAATCCTGGGCACCACCATGGGCCACCTCGACCACGTCTGGCGAATCATGCTAGCCGTATGTGCCCTACCTGCAGTCTTCCTCTTTATCGGCATGCTCCGCATGCCCGAATCTCCCCGCTGGCTACTCTCCAAGGGACGCAAGGAAGAAGCTATCGCCGTCCTCAAAACAATCCGCTCCGAGGACCGCGCCCTTGCCGAAGCCCGCGAAGTAGAGAAGTCCCTCGAACGAGACTCCAGCATGGTCACCCCCTCCTTGGGCTCCATGATCAAAGACAAGTGGATCTTCCGCATTCTGCTCGTCGGTATCGCCCTGGCTGTATTCCAGCAATTCACCGGTATTAACTCCATCATGTACTACGGAACCATCGTCCTGCAGGACGCCGGTTTCTCTCATCAAGCAGCTCTCATCGCTAACGTAGCTCCCGGTGTAATCGCCGTCCTCGGTGCCTTCGTAGCCCTCTGGATGATGGAAAAAATTAACCGCCGCACCACCGTCATCACCGGCTACTCCCTAGTCACCCTCCTCCACCTCCTCATTGGTCTGGCCTCCCTCGCCATTCCCGCAGACTCCGCAGTCCGCCCCTGGATTCTGCTTATCCTCATTGTCGGCTTCGTCGGCTCCATGCAGACCTTCCTTAACGTCTCCACCTGGGTGCTGCTCTCTGAAATCTTCCCCCAGCAGATTCGCGCCTTCGGTATGGGCACCGCAGTATTCTGCATGTGGATCGCCAACGCAGCTATCTCCTTCACCTTCCCCATCGTCCTTGAGGCTGTTGGCCTGAACACCACCTTCTTCGGCTTCGCCGCCATCAACGCCGCAGCCGTCCTCGTGA
Source organism: Rothia nasimurium (assembly GCF_042660305.1). Lineage (NCBI taxonomy): Bacteria > Bacillati > Actinomycetota > Actinomycetes > Micrococcales > Micrococcaceae > Rothia > Rothia nasimurium. Next base: position 27,177 of record NZ_JBHSTW010000016.1, on the reverse strand, counting down.
TGGTCAAGTTCCTGCCTGAAACCCGCGGAAAGTCTCTGGAAGAAGTAGAGGTCGGAGTAACAACCGGCGCTATCTACATCGTCCAGCCCAAGGACATCAAGCGCTAAAACCCCCGAAGCGCAGGCCGCCCACCAGAAATCTGGCGGGCGGCCTTTCTTTAACCGAGAAGAAGATAGAGAGCTCCACACAAGGTCGTCACACCGACAAGCCGATCAAATACGGCCTGACTAATTATTCCTGCCAGAAACCTACCCAAAAAGGCACCAATTACCACAGCAGGAGCAAGAAAAGAAGCCACAGCTAAGGAATCAGGAGTAATGATCCCCAGCCCCAGGGAAAAAGGGAGCTTACAGAGGTTAACCACGGCAAAGAACCAGGCAGCCGTTCCCAAAAAAGCCTTCACATCAAACCGCGCAGCGAGAAAATACATACTCATCATGGGGCCACCAGCGTTAGCGACCGTCGTCGTGAAGCCAGCAAGAGCCCCGTACCCTAGACGACGGGCCCGTGCCCCTCTCTGAGAGCTGACGGCTCCAGCCCTCTGCTGGGTATGCCGCTGCCAGAAAGTCACACCGAGAGCCGCAAGAAGAATCACCCCAATCAGCTGTTTAACCCCGCTATCTGTTGCCTGAGCCAGGAAGAGAACCCCGGCCAGAAGACCAACCAAAACGGCAGGAATCATACCGAGTAGGGTGGGCCAATGGGCGTGCTTGCGGTACATAGCTAGAGCGAAAACGTCACCCACCATAAACAAGAGAAGGACGATTCCGGTTGACGCCTTAGCCGGGAGCAAGGCTGCCACAAGGGCCACAGAAACAGTATTAATTCCTGGGATAGCCGTCTTTGACAGACCGGTAAGAAAGGCTGCTAGCGCGAGAAAAGTCCAGGTAAGAGCTGGGAAATCCATGATGCCCCTTTGTGTGATGTGGCCAGGCAGAAAATAGACGCACCACGCCCAGGATAGGCGAGGTGCGTCCGATGAAAGGAAGGGCTACTGGTCAGCGGTAAAGGGCAGGCGGGGGTCGATATCTTGCCCCTCCCAGGTGCTCCGGACCCAGCCGTGGTGGGGGTCGTCGCTGATGAGCCAGTCACGGACAGGGCCGGGGCCTGCCATGACATTCAGGTAGTAGAGATCGTAGCCGGGCGCTGCCATGGCCGGACCGTGCCAACCGTAGGGAACCAAGATAACGTCGCCAGTACGGACCTCCTCATTGACATCAATGGGGCGGTCATCTGAGGCATAAACCCTCTGGTAGCCAATCGCATCAGTTGCTTCAGCCGGAGCGCCGGGGGCGGGTCGAGTTTCGAAGTAGTAGATTTCCTCGAGGGCCGTTTCGCCGTCCTTTTCCTCATCGTGCTTGTGGGGAGGGTAGGAAGACCAGTTGCCTCCAGGAGTGATCACTTCGCAGACAATAATCCGGTCTGCTTCGAGAGACGCCGGGGTGCCAAAGTTATGTACCTGACGGGAGCTGGTGCCGGCGCCCCGGAGTTCAACGGGAATTTCGTCCTTGGTGATGTAGCGCGTGGGATAGTCCTTGTTAGCCGGTCCAGACGCAACTGCGACCCTCACCCCGGGGGCTGCAGTTAAGGTGACTTCGGCGTTCACACCGGTGTAGAGGACGTCGGCGGGGCCGTGAAAAACGCTGGGGCGCCCGGAGAGGTGGTAGGTGTGACCCTTGACGGTTACGGTGACATCACCGGTCAGGGGGACGATGATTCGTTCTTCGTGGGTGGCCTCTAGGGTAAGGGGCGCATCGGTGAAGGTTGCGGTTTTAACGCCGGTATGCTTCCAGCCGTCGACGGTAGTGGATGAGTCGGAGGCTCCGAGGGAAACGTCCCAGGGGCCGTCCTGGGCAGTGCCGGCAGGGTAGAACCAGTTGGTCATTTTGCTTTCCTTCCTTACTGGGAGAGGGTCATCTCAAAGGTGTAGAGGTCTGCACGGTAAACGTGGGAACCCGTTTCAATGCGCGTTCCGACGTCGTTCATGATGGTGCGCTTCATGGTGACGAGGGCAGCGCCGGGGGTGGTTTCAAGGTGCTCCGCTTGTTCGGCAGTGGCGACGGTTGCGCCAACTTTTTGGTGGCCGACGCTGAATGTTGCGCCTAGGCTTCTCATCGTTTCGTAGAGACCGTTCTCTTCAAGCATGGCGGGGGTGATGTCGCCGATGGATGTGGGTACCCAGTTTTCCATGAGGGCGAGGGGGGTCTTGTTCTCATAGCGGATACGGCGGATGTAGTAGACCCTGGCCTTATCATCTAGCCCTAGCTCTTCTGCGATGAAGGGGGGAGGGACGATGGTATCAAAGGTGAGGACGCGGGTGCTGGGGTCGATGCCGCTACGGGCTAGGTCGTCGTAGAGGGAGCTGAGGGAGAGAGGGCGTCTGATCTCGTTGGAGACGACCTGGGTGCCTACTCCGCGTTTACGGACGAGCAGGCCAGACCGGACGAGTTCGTCCATGGCCTTGCGGACGGTTGGGCGAGAGAGGTGGAGGGTTTTGGCGATATCTAACTCATTGGGAAGCATCGACCCAGCACTGAGGGTGCCTTCGGAAATAGCGTTGCGGATACCCGTAATGAGCTGGTGATAGAGGGGGACCGGGGAGCTGCGGTCGATGCTTATGGGGGGTAGGAGCGTCATGGTTCGAGTCTTCTCGATAATGTTACTTTGTAATTACAAAATCAGATTACAGGATTTTCACGGAATATTCGCATGGATGAAGGAGTTCTTTTCTGGAAATTTTTCGTAATGATTGAACTTTGTAAGGACAAAGTGTAGGGTGGGTATGGCTACAGAAAGGAATGGCTATGCCCCTTGTTCGAATCGACCTCAATGAATCTCATACCCCCGAGCGTGCTCGTACTATTGCGGATGCTGTTCATGAAGCTATTGTTGAGGTCTACGGCATCCCTGTCCGTGACCGTTTCCAGATCATCAATCGTCATCAGCCCGGAGAAATCATTGCTGAAGATGCTGGTCTGGGGTTTGATCGTAGTGAGGGCGTAGTTGTGATTCAGATTTTCACCCAAGAAGGTCGCTCCTCAGAGGCTAAGCAGGAACTTTATGCTCGTATAGCGGAGAAGTTGGGGCAGGTGGGAATTGCTGGTGAAGATGTGTTCATTGGTTATGTTGAGAACACATTTTACGATTGGTCCTTCGGCTTCGGTGTCGCCCAATATGTTACCGGGGAACTGGGGGTGCCCAAGGCCTAGTGTCTCACTATGTTGCCTCTGAGTGGAGGAGAAGGCGAGCCGATCGGCTTGCTTTCTCTCGTTAAAAGTCGTTTGCTCTAGTCAAATCTCTTACCCTTGGGGTTGCTGGGTAGGGCTGAGAGCGCGAAGGTTACGAGGGAACCTATAAAAGGGAATGCATGAATCCACATCCAATGACCTGACAAATTAGCATCATGGAGGCGTCGAACCGAAAGCGACAGCGTAGGCACGCCGAGTGCTACAAGCGCCGGAGCACTAAAAGCCAAGGAAGTCATCTCAGCTCTGTTAAAACGTTGTTTACGCGCTGCCTGTTCTTCTTGTGTCTCGGGCATGCCTGGAGCCGGTCGATCAGGGAAGGGCCAGAAGGCATCCTTATTGTGAGGTCCTGTATAGGAACCAGGGTTTCGGGATCGGTCGTAACGTCGTGCCGCAATATCGCATGCCATCAGCACACTCAAGGCAAGCATATTGGGCCACCAGAACTCACTACGAGATGCCCGCCCCGAGTAGGTGAAGGTCTTGGCGAACATGCGACGTGTTGCTAGAAGGGGGCTTGCTCCTGGAATAGGCTCAGGGGAAGAGAAAAGAGGAGTAGTCACGGAAAACCTCCTTGTTAGTCCGTTTACCATATTCTACAGAGGAAACGTGAGGGGCCAGCTTTCATTGGCGCGTCTGTGGATAACCCCTGTAATGCTCGGTCATAAATCCGCCGGGCACCCCGGAGTTATCCACAGATTTTTAAAAGACCTAGTGGGAACATGAATTTTTGCCCATACTGGTGCCATGAACAACACCTTTCAGCACCCCGAGCGTCCGCCGCGCCCGCTACCTACCGCCCCGCCTTATCCGGCCCACCCCGGTCAGCCCAACGCATACCCGCCCCCGGGTACCGGGCAACATGTAGGCGCTGGCCAGCACCCAGCTGCCCATTACCCTCCAGCGGTTCGCCCGCCGGAACAAGCAAACAAGCTCAACCCCTACGGCACGATCTCCCTAGTCATGATGCTACTCATGACCTGCATAGGGCTCGCCAACTTCATCTTCTTTGACTGGGAACTCAGCATAGCCCTGCCCACAGGGTTTACCTGGCTTGGCGCCATGGGGCTGGCAATAGGGGCCCTCTTCGTGAGAGGCCGAGAGAAAATAACCGCGATTTTTGCCCTGATTTTGGGGGTGTTGATTATCGTTGCTGCCCCGTTGTTCTTCATTCTCGCCATAACCTTCATCATGTGGGTGGGAGGAGGCTTCGCCTAGAGGATGAGGCTATAAGCCTACCCCTCATACCCCAGTATGATTTGTTGTTTTCTGGTCAGCAAGCGGGTGTTATCTGGGCAGGTTAGCGCTTACACTAAAAAGAGAACTGCACCACATTTATCTCCGCTAGTGAAGGGCCAGCACCATGAGCACAACCCCCACACCCCCGTTCCCTGCCCCGGAAGCCGCTGACCGGCGTCCGCCCGCCACAAAGAAAAAGAGCACCCTCACCAAGGTGCTGGTCGGCCTGGCCCTAGGCGTTATCGCCCTCATTGCCATCGGGGCGCTCCTGGTCAGCAGTATCTTTAATGGCGGTAAGAACAACCAGAGCTCCATTCCCTCTAGCGACTACCTGATTCTGAGCGATGACGGCGTCAGCAACAAAGTGCGCGTCAATGGCACCATCGCGCCGGGGGAGGTGCGCTCCATTACCACCCACCTCACTAGCCCCATCAGCTCCCTTGAAGTAGAAGCTGGTGATCGGGTCGAGCTTGGCCAAACCCTAGCGAGTATTGATACCTCCAAACTACAGGGAGATCTCGATGCCCAGCGCACCCAGCTAGAGGGCGCGGTAGCCAGCGCTCAGAGCGCCCTCAATACGGCACAGACCGCCTATAACCAGTACGCTGCCGGTATCACCAACGCAACTAACCCTGAGATTTTAGCTGCCTTAGCAGCCCAGCGTTCAGCCAATGAGCAGCTTGCCCTGGCAGATAGCGAACTTAGGGCCAAGTACCGGCTCCGTGATCAGGCCCTTGCCGCTGGCGAAGACACCACCGCGCTCAATACCGAGATTACCGCCGCAGAATCTGCCCTGCGCCTGGCCCAGGGGGCTAAGACGGACGCCGATACCGGCGTCACCACCGCCCGCACTAACGCCAACACCCAGCTGGCCACCCTAGAAACCGAGCTCAACAGCGCTCGTAGTGCCCTAAGCAGTGCAGAAACTACCCGTGACCAGACCCTTGGGCTCCTGCAAGGCGATCTGACCTCAGCCACCCTCACCTCACCCATCAATGGCGTGGTCATGAGCGTTGCCAAACCCGGTGCCCCGGCAACCGGCCCTATCGTCACCATTGGGGACGACTCCAAACTAACCATTACCACCAGCGTCCGAGAGGCTGACGTTGCCAGCATTAAGGAAGGCAACCGCGTCACCTTCACCGCCGGTGCCACCGGAACCAAAGAATATACAGGCACCGTTACTTCGGTAGCTTCCATTGCGGATTCTGCCCAGCAGACCGGCTCTGAAGCCGCCGCAGCTTCCACAACCACTGGCAGTTCCCCCACCTTTACCGTTACCATCGAAGTCACCGGTGACCGCGAAGGCCTTTACTTGGGTTCATCGGTTAAAGCCAGCATTATCACCTCTGAAGAGGAAAACTCCTTGGCAGTGCCCAGCGACGCGGTCTACACTAACGACCTCGGTAATAAGAGTGTCGTGGTAGCGGTCGCCAATGACGATGGCTCCTTCACCCTTGAGGAGCGTTCCGTTGAAACCGGCCTGGCTAACGAGTTTGACATTGCTATCACCGGTGGCGATGTAACTGCTGGCGATATGGTGCTGGCCTACGGTGAGATTTACCGCCACCGTGTTGGCGAGACTGTCACCCTGGCCGCCGGCACCAGCTTTGGGGGCTAAACCATGAGCACTCTGCTTGATATGAGAGGCATCGTCAAAACCTTCAACCTGGGAAAACCTAGCGCCATCACGGTGCTGCCCGGCATTGATTTTCACGTTAATCGCGGTGAGTTTGTATCGGTGGTGGGGCAGTCTGGCTCGGGTAAGACCACCCTGATGAACATCATTGGTTTGCTTGATCGAGCTACCTACGGGCACTACACCTTCGCGGGCGAGAATATCCCCTCACTCAGTGACGATGCGCTGGCCTACTACCGTAGCCAGAACATCGGGTTCATCTTTCAGAGTTTCAACCTGGTGGGCCGTATTTCTGCCCTCAAGAACGTGGAAATGCCCATGATGTACGCCGGTATGGCCCCCCGTGACCGTCGCGAACGTGCCACCTACCTGCTGGAGCAGGTGGGTATGGCCGACCGTATGGATCACAGCCCTGCGGCCCTGTCGGGCGGCCAGAAGCAGCGCGTCGCTATCGCCCGCGCCCTGGCCAATGATCCACCCCTACTCCTGGCCGATGAACCTACCGGTGCCCTGGACTCCCAGACTGGGCGCATGGTCATGGATCTTTTTCACCAGCTCAACCAGGAGCAGGGCAAGACCATCGTGTTCATTACCCATAACCCCGAACTGGCGGCCGAGACCCACCGCATTGTCACCATGGTCGATGGTCGGATTACAGAGGAGGTCTCGCAATGAACGTGTCTGAATCGATCTCCCTGGCCCTAGGGAGCCTACGCAATAACAAGATGCGCTCCTTCCTCACCTTGCTTGGCATCATCGTGGGTATTGCTTCGGTCATTACGATTCTGACCCTGGGACACTCGCTCAAGACCCAGGCTTCTAGGTCGATTGTCAGCTCCGGCGCTAATGACCTGATGGTGAACGTGGTACAACGCCCCACCGAGGAGCAGAAGGAGGCGGGCCTGACCTCAGGTCCCAGGGCTATGGGTATGCCTGGCGGGGAAGGGAGCGAGCCCTCAGCGGAATCCAAGTTTGATGAGGAAGACATCACTCGTCTCAAGGAAGCCCTGGGCGATAACATCGCAGGCATTCCTATCGGGTCAAACTCCTACTTTGGTGTGAACCTGGTCGCCGGTGAGAACGAGGCACCCTACACTAACGTCCAGTTCGTCAATATGGACTACCTAGAACTTAACCCGGTCACCCTGGTGGCGGGGCGTTCCCTGACCCAGGCGGACATAGACACCAAGCGGCCCGTTGCCCTGCTCTCAACGGATCAGGTAGGTCCGCTTTTTGGCAACCCCCAGGAAGCAGTAGGAAGTGAAATTGACCTGCAGGCCGGGGCTATCTCACGCACGGTTCTGGTAGTGGGGGTGTACCAGACTGCACCTCTCGGGAGCGGAATTTTTTCCTTCACCGGCCCAGGTTCGATGTACATGCCAATTTCTGCGGCGGCTGATGTGGACTCCTATAACAGTGACGGTTGGGTCAGCATTACCGTGCGCCCGGCAGAGGGTAAGGACCTGGGGCAGGTTAAGGCCCTGCTCCAGGCTCACCTGACCAGCATGTACCGTAGTGACGACCAGTTTATGGCTGAAATTCAGGACTTCTCTGCCAGGACTCAGTCCTTCAACGCGGTGCTAGACGGCATCAGCGCAGCTATCTCGGCCATTGCCGGTATCTCGCTGCTGGTAGGTGGCATTGGTGTTATGAACATTATGCTTGTGACCGTCACCGAACGGACCCGCGAAATCGGTATCCGCAAGGCCCTGGGGGCAACGCGGGGGGCAGTCCGCCTACAGTTCGTGGTTGAGGCTATGATGGTTTGCCTGGTCGGCGGTATCCTCGGTGTTCTCATCGGTGGTGGCTTGGGCATGCTGGGGTCCAATATGCTGGGCACCTTCGTCTTCCCACCGCTCAGTGCCGTGCTCCTAGCCCTGGGCTTCTCCCTGGCGATTGGCCTCTTCTTCGGCTACTACCCGGCTAATAAGGCAGCTAAGCTTGACCCCATCGATGCCTTGCGCTACGAGTAGCCCGCCTGCCTAGCCTTTACCCGGTAAGCGGATAAAAATCGAGGACGCCGCCCCGCACCTTTCTGCCAATTGGTAGGGGGTGGGGGCGACGTCCTTATCTCTTTGCGCTAGCTACGCCTAGAGCAGGGTCTCACCAATCTTCAGGTGCACCACCGAGGGCCCGGGAGTGGCCAGGGCCTGCTGGACAGTCTCGGCCAGGGTCTCCATGGTGGCTGAGAAGCCGGTAGCGCCGAAGCCCTCGGCTAGCTTGACCCAGTCGGGCTGTACCAGGTCCACGGCCACAGGGGCGATGCCGCGGTCGCGTTCGTTCTGGCGGATCTCGCCGTAGCCGCCGTTCTCCACGCAGATAATGGGTAGGTCAAGCTGCTGTTCAACAGCGGTCATGAGCTCCTGGATGGCGAACATGAGGGCGCCGTCGCCCAGCAGACAGACCACCGGACGTTCGGGCGCGGCTACCTTGGCACCGATAGCGGCAGGCAGGCCGTAGCCCAGGGTGGCGTAGGTTGCCATGTAGAGCAGGGAGTTGGGGCGGGCGGCCCGGTAGAAGGTGGTGGTGCCCATGTAGGTGACCTGGGAGGAATCACCGGCGATGATCGTGTCCTCGGGCAGGATCTCCATAATCTTCTCATTGAGCTCGGCCAGTTCGGGGGCGATAGCGCGGCCTTCGTTGTCGAGGGCATCGAAGATGTCTTGCAGGTCGCGGGGCTCGCGGGAGCCGGGGGCCAGACCAAGCTCGGCCAGCGCGTCCAGAAGCTGGGGAATGACGGCTTTGGAGTTGCCGGGTAGCTCAATGTCGGGGGTGATATTGGTCAGCATCTGGTCGCGGGTGATGTCAATGCGAATGACGGGGCCAGCGGGGCGGATGTCGCCGTCCCAAAGCTCGGCTTCACCAATCTTGGAGCCGATGATGAGCATGGCATCAGCCTCACGGCAGAAGGCGTGGGCGGCGCTCAGCCGCAGGTCAGCGCCCAGGGAGAGGCGGTGCTTTTCGGGGATGGCGCCCTTGCCGTTGACCGAGGTGATGACGGGCGCTTCGAGAGTTTCAGCCAGGCGGAGTAGGTCTGCTGCTGCCCCGATAGAGCCGCCACCTGCGACGATGATGGGCTTCTTGGACTCTGCTAGCATGCGGGCTGCCTCGCGCACGTCGTCAGCCGGGGCGGGCTGGGGCTTGCCCAGGGGGCGGGCCTGCAAGATAGCGGGGTCGAGTTCGACGTCGCGTTCGAGTACGTCGAGGGGCACCTCAATGTGGATGGGGCGCGGACGGTTGTGGGCGAAAGAGCGGAAGGCGTTGTGGACGATGTCCACGGCTTCTTCGGCGGAGTTGACGCGGCGGGAGAACTCGACGATGGAGTTGACGGCACCGGTGGGGTTCTTGGTCTCGTGCAGGGCGCCGATGTCGCGGAATTCGTGCCCCACGGGGCGGCCGGGCGACAGGATAATCATGGGGCGCGACTCGGCGTAGGCGGTGGCAGCACCCGAGAGCGAGTTGAGTAGACCGGGGCCCGAGGTGGTGATGACGACGCCGGGTAGCCCGCGGGTCAGCGACCAGCCATCTGCCCCGTAGGAGGCACCCTGCTCGTGGCGGGTGGTTACGGGGTGGATGTCGAGTTCTTCAAGGTGGCGGTAGAACTCCAGGTTATGGGTACCGGGGATACCAAAAACGGTGTCGATGCCGTAGTTGCGCAGGGTTGCCAGAATGGCGTAGCCGGCGTTGCGGCGGGGCTCGGTGGTTTCACCGGAACGATCGGGAAGTGATGGGTGAGTCATGGTGGCCTTTCGTGGGCGCGGGGTGCGGGCTTCCGCTTTAGCATACGGGGTCAATGCATAGATATGCGGGATTTTCGCACCTGAAATGTTATGCGAAGCACAGTATGTTTATGAGTGGACACCCCTGGCGGCTTGGCTGGGTGCTCCGGTGGGGGCAGGCACCTGTCTGAGGGGGCTGTGTAATAGAGTGACGGCCAGACTGGTATTCAGTAGACTGATTAAAGAACTTGCAGTCAATTCCTAGGACACCATGCCCACTCGCCACACCCACCTTCTTACCCTTATAACCCTCTCTGCCCTTGCTCTGGCAGGGTGCTCAAGCACTTCAGGTCAAGAAACCGCCCCTGAAACTGCCAGCCCGCCAGTGGTTGTAAGTAGCCCGGCAACCCCCAGCCCCACAAGCAGCGCTAGCGCGACGGCGTCCTCACTCGCTCCTACCGCATCGACCGCTAGTCCCTCGGCAAGTGCTAGCGCGTCCGCCTCTGTGCAAGCCCAACCGCGGGCTAACGCCCCCAAGAGCGAGGTGCTCGGTGGCGGCGACCATATTTTTGCTCACCGCTACGTGGCGCTCTACGGCAACCCCGGGGGCCCCTCCCTGGGAGTGCTTGGTGAACAGGGACCGGCTGAATCTGTTGCTCGCGTCAAAAACCTTGCCGCTGAATACCAGGTGCACAGCGACGAGAAGGTCATCCCCGCCTTTGAAATCATTGCTACCGTGGCAAGCTCTGCCCCCGGACCTGACGGCGACTACTCCGATGAGGCAACCATAGACAGCTTGCGCCCGCTCATCGACGAAGCCCGTAAGAGCGGGGTTTACGTTATCTTGGACTTCCAGCCGGGTCGCAGCACCTTCACCGAGCAGGTCAAGCAGTATGAGGAGTTGCTCAAGGAACCCCATGTTGGCCTGGGTATCGACCCCGAATGGCGTATCTACCCCGGCCAGGTGCACCTGCAACAAATTGGCACCGTGGATGCCTCAGAAATCAATGAAACCCTGGACTATCTGGCAGCTCTCACCGATAAGCATCGCCTGCCCCAGAAAATGGTGGTGTTGCACCAGTTCACGCACTCCATGATTACTAACCGGGCGGCACTCGATACGAGCCACCCCGAGCTGGCCCTCACCCTGCATGCGGACGGCCACGGCACCCCTGAACTCAAAAACTCAACCTACCAGGAGCTGATTCGCGATCTCGACCCGGCCATTAAGCCCTCCTGGAAGAACTTCTACGATGAGGACACCCCCACCCTGACCCCAGCCCAGACCTATGCCCTCACCCCCAAGCCCTATGTGGTGACCTACCAGTAAATACGGCGGGGTGTGCAGGTTTCTTGGGCTCTGTGCAGGTTTTTCTGTGCACAGAGCCCAGGATGCCTGCACAAGCTGATGCTATGGTTCGGCAGGTATCTCCACTAGCCGGTACCAGCGTCCGCTCGCTCCGGTTTTAGCCCAGGCAGGGAAGAGATGGGGGTCTGAGATATGCCCATCGGCCTCGACCGTGCTGTGCCCCGCTTCACCTAGTTTTTCGAGGGAGCGCCGCAGGCAGGCCTCTAAGAGCAGATCCCCCTGATCAGGGGCTGGGGTGGTTGTCTCTCCGCAGAGTTCAGGCTGGTCACCGGGAAAAACCGCTATGACCGCGTGCACCTGCCCGGCGGCGTCCACCGCGATTGACGAGTAATCGTTGTAGGTCTCGGCGGCATGGCGGGCCAGCACCGGCCGGTGGTCGCCCGATACGGGGTGCCAGCTGGCGTGCGTCCACTCGTAAAAATCGACGTAGGCCTGCTCGAATTCTGGGTAGCTCACGCTGCGTGCAGAGCGGGCGGACGCGTGCTCCCGCAGGTTCTGCGCTGAGCCGGTGGGCACGGCGGCGGGCGGAACCATCTGAAGAGTCTGGGCACCCAGCGAGTCGGCTAAGTGCAGGGTAGGTTCGCCCAGGTAGTCACGCATGAAGAAGGGTAGGGGAGCGGACGCCTGCGCCCGCGCCTGCCGGTAGAGGGCAGTACCTATGCCCTGACGCCGCAGATGGGGCGCCACCGCAAGCTGGAGCTCGTAGCGGGTGTGGTGGGCGCGGGCCGTCCACCAGGCAACAATCCCCACCAGCTGCCCTTCACTATGCGCCAGCAGGCAGCGGGTGTGGTCATCGCGCGTGAAATCCTCAAAATACACGGCTTGCGCCCAGTCGGGTAGTTGCTCCCGGTGGTTGGCCGGGGCGCTGGAGAAGGTCAGGTGCATGCTAGCTATTCAGCCGTTCCTGCCAGGCCATAGGTATAGCCCAGGCCCACACCGCCCACGGTTGAGGCCCCGCCCAGCACTACCGCGCTCATGGTGCCGGTATAGAGGACGGGCCCTAGGCGGCGACCTGCAACACGGAAGTCTTCGGTACTGTTGGCGCGGCGCTTGCCGAGGTACCCGAAGAAAACGAGGGCACCGAGGTAAAGCAGGATAATGGCGAGGTTCATGGGTCGCCTTTCGTGGTGATACGGCTTTAAGGTCGTGATGTAGCATACGCGATGGTTGTCACATATAGAAATTGTTGGTGAGCCTAGGAAGGCGTTTGTAGATTCCCCGCTGACCTCGATACGAGGAATACCTAATAACCGCATAAAAGTGTTGCACGCCAGGGGAATGGCGTGCAACGCTTTTGGGGTTCAGCAGAATACTTTTACTTGTCGAGCACCGTGTAATTGATAGGTGCGTTTTCCCTTAGTTCCTTGTTGGCTTTCTCCACCTTAAGCTGGGTGAGCAGGAGAAGAATGATGAGGTTGACCGCTGCCGGGATCCATAGGTACATGATGTAGAGCATCTGTAGTGCAGATTCTGATTGCTCCGGTGCGTTAGCGACGTAGCCGCTGAAAGCGAGTAGCCAGCCAGCGAGCGCAGTGCCTACACCGCCACCGATCTTGACGCCCAGTGAGGTTGCGGAGAACATGGTTCCATCTACCCTCTTCTTTTTGGAGAGGAAGGTGTATTCCGAGGCTTCAGCGATGAGTGCGTTGATGGTGCCCTGGAGGGGGCTCATTCCGATGGAGGCAATACCGGAGAAGACCAGCATCAAGGGGATATTGCCCATGTAGGCTGCCACGATTACAAGAACGCGGGCAACGAACGCGATGATGTAGCCGATGACGTTGATTTTGTACATGCCTTGGAATTTTTTCACTACGATGGGGGTGAAGAGCAGGCCAATGATGAGGGGGACGTTGATAGCCCAGGCGAAGGGGCCGAGGAGCTTGGCATCACCCAGGATATAGGTCATGAAGTAGATGCCCATGCTCAGTGTAGTGTTGAAAATCTGGTTGAGCAGGAAGACTGCAAGAATCAGGAGGTAGAACTTGTTGCTTCCGAGCAGGCCGAGGGATTCTTTGAAGCTGTACTTCTCGGGAACAGGGTTGTTCTTCTCGTGAATGATGGGGATAGCCTGGGTTTCTTCTTCAAGGACTGATTTGGGGAGCTCCTTGACGGAGAAGACGGAGAGGGTATTGACGGCGAGGCCGATGAGGGCGTAGATGATGGCGATGGTGCGCCAGCCTTCTGCGCCGCCGCCGAACATTTCGACGCCTTGAACGGTGATGCTTTGAATGAGGAGGCTGGTGCCGAACGCAAACATGAAGCGGGTTGAACCCATCTGTACGCGCTCGTTACCGTTCTTGGTGATGAGTGAGGTGAGTGCGGAGTAGGCAATGTTGTTGGCGGTGTAGAACACGCCGTTGAGGAGGGTGTAGGCGATGAAGAACCAGGCGTACTGGGCGAAATCACCGAGTGATGGCGGAATCGCGAAGATGGCGATAATCATTGCGGCGCAGCCGACGTAGCCCCAGAACATCCAGGGGCGTGCTTTACCCATGCGGGTGTTGGTTTTGTCGATCATTGCCCCAAAGAAGAGGTCGGAAACGCCGTCAAAAATCTTGGAGACAAGAATGAGGGTGCCGATAATTCCTGGGTTGAGTCCTACCGTGTCGGTAAGGTAAATCATCACGAATGATGCGAGGAAGGCGTAGACCACGTTGCCGGCAACATCGCCGGAACCGTAACCTACTACGTTGTACCATTTCAGGTATTTTGTTTCTTTCATTGTGTTACCTTTTGCCTGTTTCTCGCGCTATAGGGTGGGGGCGAGAGTGAAACCAAAGTTGATGTTTTGTGCGTTGAGTTTGTACTCGTCTAAGACTTCGGGGCCGCAGCTGTTGGACCCGATTCCGTTGTGGGCGTAGTCGAGGCAGAGGACTGTTGAGTCGGCTTCGACCAGCTCGAAATTATGGTTTTTGTTCGTCAGCTCTTCCTGCGTGTAGTGGGAGGCACTGAACGAGAAGGGGTGTTCGGAGGCTACAGAGAGCTGATGGTGGGGGCTTGATAGGTGGACGTAGTCGCAGTCGAATCGGCTACCGTTTTCCTGCGGCATGATGTAGTCCTCGTGGAGATCTTCGACGGAAGATTGGAAGGTGCCGTGGTAGCTTGCTTCATGTTTGTCGCTGTAGCTTTCATGGGGACCCATGCCGAAGTACTCAACATCGGCAAAAGACTTGTCGAGGAAGAGGCGAACTCCGAAGCGGGGGAGATCGGGGAATTCTGGGGCGCGTTCGATGTTGAATCGAGCGGTGATTTTTCCGTCGTTTGTGATGTTCCAGAGGACGGTGCCGGTGAAGATGGGTTGCACTGTGGGGGCTACCATGCTCAGGGTGCAGGAGATGGTGACACCGTTTTCGGTGTGCGTGTATTCGCTGGTGTAGACCCTTGAGTAGGCCTGGTGGTAGTGCGCTTCTGCCCATTTGAGTTTGATGTACATGTCATTATCTGTGGGTGCCCGCCAGATATTGATGTTCATGGGCTGGGTGAGGAGGTTGTGGTCTTTGGTGGAGAGCTGGTCGAATACACCGGTTCGTCGGTTGAAGGTGTAGGTGAATCCATCGCCTTGGACGGTGTAGTGCTTACCTGTTTCGGTTACAGCGAGGTTCTGTGCGTTGTTGGTGGTGCCCAGAATATCTAGTGCCTTGGCATGGGTGGGGTTGATGGTGTGGACGGGTACTTCGTCGCGGCCGAGGAAGAGGCCTGTGGGAAGTAGGGGGAGGTCCTTCTTGAGAATGTATTCGATGTGGAGGTAGCAGCGTCCGCTGGTGAGCGAAGGTGCCTCAAGGTTAATGGTGGTTTCTTGGTGGGGGAGGAATGCCTGCTCAAAGTGGTAGGTGCCTGATGCTACTTCTATGCCGTCCTGGCTGAAGGTGTATTTCAGTTCTATGGCTTCTTGTGCGTCGGTGAAGTCAAGGTAGTTCTTGAGGGTGAGGGAGCCGGATACGGTGTCGAAGGAGACGACTCTGAGGGGGCGGTAGACGTTGCGGTATTCGAGGAGACCAACGTGGGGAGTGCGGTCGGGATAGACAAGGCCGTCCATGCAGAAGTTTCCGTCGTGTACTTCTTCGCCGTGGTCGCCGCCGTAGAGGTATTTGGGTGTGCCATTTTCGGTGGTACCAGCGTAGATGGCGTGGTCGCACCATTCCCAAACGAAGCCGCCGCACATTGCCTGGTTCTGGTCGATGACCTGGAAGTAGTCTTCGAGGTTGCCGGGGCCGTTGCCCATAGCGTGGGCGTACTCGACGAGGAGGAAGGGCTTATTGGGGTTGCTGTTGAGGTACTGTTCGATGTCCTCGAAGGGCGGGTACATGCGGCTGTAGAGGTCGATGTTGGAGTAGTCGTAGCGGCGCTTTTTGTCGTCGTAGTAGGCGCTTTCGTACTGGGTGATTCGGGTGGTGTCGTAGGACTTGACCCAGGCGAGGGACTCTTCGAGGGTAACGCCGTAGCCGCATTCGTTACCTGCTGACCAGGAGACAATGCTGGGGCGGTTCTTTTCGCGGAGCACGCAGAGCTGGACACGGTCGAGTGTTGCTTCAGTCCATTCTGGGTTGTCTGAGATGCGTTCGTTCCAGTGATTTACCTGGTTGTCGAAGGAGCCATCTTCGAGGTACTGGACCTGGGTGCCGTGGCTTTCGTTGTCGGCTTCGCTCATGACGAGGAACCCGTACTCATCGCACATTTGGTAGAAGTAGGGGGAGTTGGGGTAGTGGCTGCTACGGATAGCGTTGAAGTTGTGCTGTTTGATGAGTCCGAGGTCGCGTTTGATGTGGTTGTAGTCCACGGTTGGGCCGGTGACGGGGTCGGAGTCGTGGCGGTTTACGCCGCGGAAGGTGATGGGCTTGCCGTTGAGCAGAATGACATTGTGTTCAATGCGAATGGTGCGGACGCCCACGCGTTCGGTGATGACCTCGTCCTGGGTCTTTAGGTGGAGGGTGTAGAGGTAGGGGTTTTCTGGGTTCCAGGTGTGGGCGTTAGGGATATGAAGGGTTGCTGAGTGAGTGAAGTTGGGGGTGGCAGCATTGGGTGTGAGCGTGGAGCTCGCTACCTCTTCGCCTTCAGCGTTGGTGAGGGTGAGTGTGGTGTGTGTTTCTTGGCTGAGGAAGCGTGCCGCGATGTTGAGGGTCGCGTCGCTGGTTTTTTCGTTGAGGTTGGTGGTGATGAAGTAGTCGTAGAGGGCGTGGCGGGGGCGGCTGAGAATGTAGACGTCTCGGAAGATGCCGCTCATGCGGAATTTGTCCTGGTCTTCGAGGTAGGAGCCATCGCACCACTTGTAGACGAGTACGGTGAGGCGGTTTGAGCCGTTGGTGAGGTATTCGGTGATGTCGAATTCGCTGCTTGCGTGGGATACCTGGCTGTAGCCGATGTAGCTTCCGTTGACCCAGAGGTAGAAGCATGAATCAACGCCTTCAAAGGTGAGGTGGGCGAGCGGGGCCTGCTGATCTTGGGTGTACTGGAAGTCTAGAGTGTAAAGACCGCAGGGGTTTTCGTGGGGTACGAAGGGTGGATCAAGAGGGAAGGGGTATTTGAAGTTGGTGTACTGGTGGGTGTCGAAGCCCTGGGTTTGCCAGGCGCCCGGGACGATGATGGGGGACGCGTCGGTGTGGGCGTATGTGGCAGTGTGGAAGTCCTGTGGTAGTTCGGAATCGTCGTTGAAGTAGGTGAACTGCCAGGTTCCATTGAGGTTGAGGAAGCGGTCGGAGGATTCACGGTTGTTCACCAGCGGGCCCATGTCATGGGAGGCGGGGACGTAGTAGGCCCGGGGAGCGAGGACGTTCTCGTGGAGAACGTTGAGGCTCTCGTGGTGCTTGGTGGGGTACATGCTCTCTTGTCCTTCCTGATGGAATTGGCTGAACCTCGGGTCCTGTTGCTATCGAGAGGGCTGAGGTTCAAACCCTACGGTGTTCATATTAGTTCAAAATTGTTGCTTTGTGTAGATGTGTGAACAAAAAATCGTTCTTTTTTGTTCAAAAAACTCATTTTGAGCACACTTTAGCCCTGGAAATGCTCGTTTTTGTTTGATATTGTTCAGTTTAGAAGAAGTCGTTACAACCGGAGTGAGGTTTAAGTGCTGGCTCAACAACGCCACAACGCAATCGTTGCAAAAGTACAGGAAAAAGGCACTGTTCAGGTCCAAGATCTGGCTGGCCTGCTGAATGTATCTGCGATGACGATTCGCCGTGACCTGGCAGAACTAGAAGAACAGGGGTTACTGATCAGGGTTCACGGAGGTGCAACCATCTCGGAATCTACCCATGAGCCAATCTTTGCTGAGAAGACCATGCTCAACGCAGAGTCGAAAGCAAAAATTGCAAAGGCCGCAGCCCAGCTAGTCCGCAGCGGCCAGTCAATTGCAATCGGCGGAGGCTCAACCAGTGCACGCCTTGCCCAAGAAATAGCTGCCCGCACAGAGCTTGAGAACCTCACTATCGTCACTAACTCCCTCCCCGTCTCTGACTTCTTCCACGGGTTAGCTGATACAAAGAACAAGCCCAAAGTGCTCCTTATCGGCGGTGAGCGCACACCCTCTGACGCCTTCGTTGGACCGCTTGCGGACGCAACCCTGGCAAACCTCAACATCGATGTTCTGTTTCTGGGTGCTCACGGGGTGACTCTGAAAGGCATGTACACCCCCAACATGAACGAGACCAGTACTAACAGAACTTTTATCGCAAACGCCCACGACACCGTGGCTGTTTTCGACTCCAGTAAATGGAATGTGGCTGGGCTATCCCGGTTTGCCTCCTGGGCAGACATCGACACCGTCGTCACCGACGAACTCACCCAGGAACGACACAACTTCCTATCCGACAACGTAGCTAAGGTGATTACCGCATGACCAACGTAAAAGTTACTAAAGGAACCCTCGCAGACGGGCGAGAAATCATCTTCTTCGATGACTCTGAACCCTACGTCTCAGGCCGGAAAACCCGAACCATCCGCGATACCCGCCCCCTGGAACCTCGCACTCTGCCTCCCCACGAAGCTGCCTGCGTGCGTACCGACCCTCTGACCGGCGAATCAATTGCTATCGCCGCTCACCGCAACAACCGAACCTTCCTGCCGCCTGCTGATGAGGACCCCCTGGCACCTGCTGGCGTAGGAACCGTACCCGGTGAAATCCCGGAAGAATCCTATGACGTTGTTGTCTTTGAAAACCGTTTCCCTTCACTGCAAGGGCCGCTAGAGACCCTCCGAGACGAGCCCCTTTTCAAGGAGACCACACCAGGTGGACGTTGCGAGGTTATCAGCTTCACCTCAGACCAGTACGGTTCTTTTGGCTCCCTCAGCTATGAACGGGCACGCACCGTTGTAGAAGCTTGGACCCACCGCACCAAGGAGCTCTCAGCCCTCGACGGAGTCGTACAGGTCTTTCCTTTCGAAAACCGTGGAGAAGAAATTGGTGTAACCCTGCCCCACCCCCACGGTCAGATCTACGCCTACCCCTACATGCCGTCCTATACAGCTTCTGTTGCACGGCGAGCAGACGCATGGGCATCAGAAACCGGTGGAGACCTCCTGGGAGATGTTCTCGCTGCGGAACTTGCAGCAGAAGAACGAATCATTAGGAAAACCGACTCCTTTGTGGCGTATGTACCGTATGCCGCCAAGTGGCCTGTAGAACTTATGGTCATGCCCAAACGCCCGGTTCGTGACTTCACAGAACTTACCGAAGCAGAAAAAGACGAACTCACCGAGCTGTACCTAGACCTGTTGCATCGACTCGACAAATTCTTCGAAGGGGTAGACAAACTCCCCTATATCTCAGCCTGGCACCAGGCCCCCGTCATCGGCGGAAAAAACGTCTCACGCATGTACCTCCACGTTTTCTCCCTCCTGCGTGCCCCCGGAAAGATGAAATACCTGGCTGGCTCAGAATCCGCTATGGCCGCGTGGGTATCTGACACCACACCCGAGCGTATCGCCACCCGATTCAAAGAACTTGCTTCTGACGCATAAAGGAAACACACCATGCCTGCTATCTGGAAGAACACCGTACCTGCACAGACACTCCGCAAGAACGTCGAAGACCGCTTCTATACTTCCTTTGGGGAAGCCCCTTACGGAGTGTACTCAGCCCCTGGGCGCGTCAACCTTCTGGGCGAACACATCGACTACTGCGGTGGCACCGTCCTTCCCTTTGCCCTCCCCCAACGCACCTTCGTAGCAATGACCCCCTGCCAAGACGGAAAAATTACGGCAGTCACCGCTCAGGGTGATGCCGGTTCAACCGCCCCTGATAACAATACTGAAACCGTTCAGTTTGCTGAGGTGGGCACCCAGCCCCTCTCCGGCTGGCTCTCCTACGTTGCAGGTGTTCCCTGGGCTATGCAACAGCAAAAGCAAGGCGATTTTGCTGGTTTCTCGCCGGAAGGGTTCGGCGCCAACATCGCCATCGACTCTTCCGTCCCCCTGGGTGCAGGACTCTCATCATCAGCTGCCCTAGAGTGCGCTGTAGCTCTCGGCGTTGACGACCTGCTAACCGCCCAACA
This sequence comes from Rothia nasimurium, assembly GCF_042660305.1. Taxonomy (NCBI): domain Bacteria; kingdom Bacillati; phylum Actinomycetota; class Actinomycetes; order Micrococcales; family Micrococcaceae; genus Rothia; species Rothia nasimurium. The sequence continues at coordinate 7,477 of NZ_JBHSTW010000016.1, read as the reverse complement.
GCCCACTAGAGAACTTCTCGCCAGCACCGACCAGGGACGTGCCGCACTGGCCTCAGCCTGTATCCAAGCAGAAAACGACATCGCAGGGGCCTCAACAGGGGGCATGGACCAATCAATTTCCCTCCGTGCAGAAGAAGGCTCCGTCCTCGCCATCGACTGCCGCGACTTCTCCACCCGCCCTCTTACCATCGACGTCGTCTCAGTCAACCTCTCCGTACTCGTGATAGACACCCGTGCCTACCACAACCTCTCCGACGGGCAATACGCCGCCCGACGGGCAGCAACCGAGGTTGCCCGCGAAGCCCTGGGCGTGAACCACCTCCGAGACGCTTTCCAAGGAACCCCCACCCTCAAAGAAGCCCAAGAACTCATCGAACAGTGGGATAACAACGTAGACTCCTACAACCTGCCCGACGGAACAGACCGGGCAGTAATCCGTGATGCCCTACGCCATGTCTGGACCGAAATTGCCCGCGTTGAAGAATGTATCGCCCTCTTCGACAACGTAAACTCACCAGCCGATGACGTATGGGAAAAGCTCGGTGAACTCCTCAACGCCTCCCACGACTCCCTCCGTGACCAGTACCGAGTCTCATGCCCCGAACTAGACACCGCAGTTAACGCCGCCCGCGAAGCAGGAGCACTAGGAGCCCGTATGACAGGAGGTGGCTTCGGTGGCTCTGCTATTGCACTGGTTCCTACTGAAAACCTGGAGAACCTCGCTGAAGCAGTTGCAGAAGCATTCGACCGTGAAGGCTTCAATCCCCCAGAGTTCTTGGTAGCCACCCCCTCCCGATCCGCGGAGAAGGAGTAAGACCCTCCATGTCCACCTCCACCCAGAACCAGCCACAGGGAGCCGCAGTCACCCTCAAACACTCCGGCTACCAAGCAATAATTACCGAAGTCGGTGCCAACCTCTCATCGCTCACTTCCCCCAAAGGGCGCCAGCTCGTACTCCCCGCCCCACCACACAAAATACGAGAAGCCGCCCGAGGTGCCCTCCTCGCCCCCTGGCCCAACCGCATAGCAGAAGGCCGATACACCTGGAAGGGCGCCGAGTACCAGCTGCCCATCAATGAACCCACCCTTAGAAATGCAATCCACGGACTCGCTGACTGGACCCGCTGGGAACTCAACCAAGCAATTAACACCCCCGACTCATCATCAGTCACTGCCAATCTCCACCTAGTACCCCAACCCGGCTACCCCTTCCACCTCAAACTCACCGCAACCTACACCCTCACTGCCCAAGGGCTCACCACAACCTTCACCGCACTCAACACTGGAGAAACAACAGCCCCCTACGCCCTCGGCGCACACCCCTACCTCATGGCAGGCACAGAACAGGAAACCCCCGGCGCAGTCGACTCATGGAACCTCACTGCTCCTGTCTCTACCTACCTCAAGGTCAACGAATCCATGATTCCCACCCAGGAACTCCCCCTCACCGAAGACCTCAATCTCGCAGATACACTCCCCCTCAAGGGCATAAATCTCGACCACGCCTTTGGAGGAATCCAAAAAACTGCTGGAGAAGCACACATCGTCCTCACCGCTCCCAACGGTGAAGCCACCCGACTAACAATCGGAGACGGTATCGAATGGTTGCAGTTCTATACAGACGGAACTCAGCGGCGAGCCCTTGCTGCTGAACCCATGACAGCCCCCGCAAACGCCTTCAACAGCGGCACAGACCTCATTGAACTAGAACCACACCAAAGCCACACCAGCTGGTGGCGAATCCAAGAAGACTAGGGGCAAACCGGCTGCATATAAAAGTGTGGGACTTTGCGTCATAGTGCCCTCATATTTTTATGCCCGCCCTGCTGCAAATTTATGCACCTCCGCCCCCGCCCTGAGCGGTAAGGACGCTTGCCCCCCGCCCGGGTACCCCCGGAGGCTTGGCATAGCTTTACCGGCACCTGAATAAGTATCGGTAGCGCAGGCCTGCCAGCTGGAGAACCTGCCCCGCCGCTGCCCCGCAGGCGGGTTATAGTGGTAGCGATTCTAGTGTGCCCGGCCACACTAACCCCGGGCTCAGCCCGCACCCAACCTGCCTCGCGCACTAAGCCAGCTACCCGCGTCCTAACCCTCTTGGAGAACCCGTGACTCAAGCCTTCTTCTCAGCTGACCCCAACCGCGTCATCGCCACCGGTGCCGACGGCGTCGAACGCGTCGGCCCCGTCAATGCCGCCCAAGTGCCCCGCTGGGCCGGTCTTGCAACCTTCGCCCGCCTGCCCCGCCTCGACCAGGTCGAGAAAGCCGACATCGTGGTGGCAGGTATGCCCTGGGACTCCGGTGTTTCCTACCGCCCCGGTGCCCGCTTCGGCTCCAACCACGTGCGTGAATCCTCCCGCCTGTTGCGCCCCTTCAACCCTGCCGCCAACATCTCCCCCTTCAAGGAGGCCCAGGTGGCTGATGCCGGTGACATCATCGGCAATCCCTTCAACATTGAAGAAGCCTTGGCCATGTTTGAGGCCGGAGCCCACGAATTGACCAAGGACGGGGCCCGTCTGGTCACCATCGGCGGCGACCACACCGTCGCCCTGGCTAACCTGCGCAACCTGGCCAAGAAGCACGGCAAAATCGCCCTGCTGCATTTTGATGCCCACCTGGACACCTGGGACACCTACTTCGGCGCTGAATACACCCACGGCACCCCCTTCCGCCGCGCCTTTGAAGAAGACCTGCTGGACACCGAGGCCCTCTGCCACGTGGGCACTCGTGGCCCCCTCTACGGCACCGAAGACCTGGAGGACGATGCCCGCTTCGGCTTCGGCATCGTCACCAGCGCGGATGTCTACTACCTGGGCGTGCAGAAGGTGGTCAAGCTGCTCCGCGAGCGCATTGGTGATAGGCCCCTCTACATTTCTATCGACATCGACGTGCTTGACCCCGCCCACGCTCCCGGCACCGGCACCCCCGAAGCCGGTGGCATCACCTCCCGCGAACTGCTGGAAATCCTACGTGGCTTGCGCGGACTCAACCTGGTGGGCTCCGAGGTGGTTGAGGTGTCCCCGGCCTACGACCATGCCGAACTGACCGGCATTGCCGCTGCCCACACCGTCTACGAACTCATTTCCCTACAGGCTGCCGGTGTGGGGGCTGAGCCGATCTCCCCGGCGGCCGGCGTCGCTGATATTACCTACGGGGGTAAGGAGTAACCATGAGTAAGATTGCAGCCCTACTGGCCGAAGCTAACCCGGCTGAAGCCCGCATCATGCGCCACTTCGCTGACCGCGCCGCTGGGTTCCGCCCGTCCGCTGTGCGCGATGTTTTTGAGGTAGCCATGCGCCCCGGCATTATCTCCCTGGCCGGCGGTAACCCCGACCTCGATCTTCTGCCCCTTGACCGACTCGGGGCCATGAGCGCCCGCATTATCGAAGAAGAGGGCCTGGAAGTTCTGCAGTACGGCTCAGGCGCTGGCCTGGAAGCCCTGGCTGAGCTGGTCTGCGAGTTTATGGAGTCCGAGGGTGCCCGCCCTGCGGTCGATGACATTCAGATGACCGCGGGATCCCAGATGGGCCTGGACCTCGCCACCAAACTCTTCGTCAACCCCGGCGACGTAATCCTGGCTGAGGGCCCCACCTACACCGGCGCCCTGGGCGTCTTCGAGGGCTATCAGGCGGACGTCCGCCAGGTACCCCTGGACGCGGACGGCCTTGACCCGGCCGCCGTCGCCCGGGCCATTGAAGAGATTCGAGCCGAGGGCAAGCAGGTCAAGTTCCTCTACACCATCCCCAACTTCCAGAACCCCACCGGCATTTCCCTGTCGGACGAGCGCCGCGCCGAGCTGGTGCGCGTCTGCCGCGAAGCCGACGTGCTGATCGTTGAGGATAACCCCTACGGCCAGCTCTCCTTCACCGGGGAACGCCGCCGCTCCCTCTATTCTCTGGACCCTGAGAACGTGCTCTACCTGGGCTCCTTCTCGAAGGTTTTCTCACCCGGCGTGCGCGTGGGCTGGATGGTCGCGCCCTTCCGCGTGCGTAAGTTCCTGCAGATTGCGGGCGAGGCCGTAACCATCTGCCCGTCGGTGCTCTCTCAGCGCCTGGTGCTGGGCTTTATGAGCGAGGGCCTGTGGGAGTCCCACACCCGCGCCACAGCCGCCCTGTATGAGGCCCGCTGCAAGGCCGTGCTGGACGCCTGCGAGAAGTACATGCCCGAGGGAACCACCTGGACGGTACCCGAGGGTGGTTTCTTCACCTGGCTGACCCTGCCCGCCGGTGGCAAGTATGAGGACGCGACGGACGCCCTCGCCCCCGCGATTGACGCCGGTGTGGTCTTCATTCCCGGCTCGGCTTTCTACGAGCCGGTGGTGGGTTCAGATGGTGTTTCGCGCAACCCCGGCGCCAACCAGTTGCGTATCGCTTTCTCAGCGATTGAGCCGGACGCTCTGACCGAGGGTGTGAGGAGATTAGCTGAGGTGCTGAAGGGCTAGAGCCCTTTGTCGAATGCGACCTCTTTTCCCGAGCGGGTGATGTATGAACACCCGCTCGGGAAAAGAGGTCGCATTCGTCTGTGCAGGGTTCTTGGGCTGTGTGCAGAGTTTTCCCTGCACACAGCCCAAGAACCCTGCGCAGACGCCTATGGCGGGGGCACCTTTCGTTAACCTCCCTGCCCCATACTGGTGTCATGCGTATTTTTGCTCATCGCGGGGCGTCCGGAACCCGCCCTGAAAACACCCTTGCCGCCTTCACCGCCGCCGCTGACTCCGGCGCGACCTGGGTCGAAACCGACGTTGACATCGCCGCCTGTGGCACGCCCGTCCTGCTGCACGACACCGACCTCGACCGCACCACCAACCTCACCGGCCCCCTCTACGGCTACACCGCCGAGCAGCTTTCCGGGGCGGACGCCGGTGCCTGGTTTTCGCCCGACACGGCGGGGGAGGCGGTGCCCACCCTGGCCCAGCTGATTGAGCTGGCCAATGAGCGCGGGCTCAACCTCAATATCGAACTGAAATCTAACGAGCAGGGGGCAGAGCGTTCCCGCCTACTCATCGATAGAGTAATCGAAGAGCTAGCCCACCTGCAGTCGGAGCGGGAGGTGATCGTCTCCTCCTTCAACCACCTGCTCCTGGCCGAGTTCAAACGCCGCGCCCCGCAGTATGCGGTGGGGGCCCTCTTCGTCACCGAGATGTTCCAGTCCGACTGGCGCTCCGTTCTAGAACTCATCGACGCCAGCGCCGCCCACCTGGAAGACCGGGGCCTGACCCGCGCGGCCGTCCGCGCCCTGCGTGAAGCCGGGTACGAGGTCAACGTCTGGACGGTCAACAGCCCCGCCCGCGCCAACGAGCTCAAAAACTGGGGCGCCACCGGCGTCTTCACCGACTACCCCGAGCGGCTGCTGCACCTAGAGAAGTAAAGCGTGCCCGCTCTCACCGCCGCCACGCGGTCGGGGCGCGGGCGCTCGCACCCATGGTCTTGATAGGCTTGAATTCCATGGTGAACAAAATTGGTTTTGACCGTGAGAAGTACATCGAGATGCAGTCTCGACACATCCAGGAGCGCCGCGAAGAAATCGGCGGCAAGCTCTACCTCGAAATGGGTGGCAAACTCTTTGACGACATGCACGCCTCCCGTGTGCTACCCGGCTTCACACCCGACAACAAGATCGCGATGCTGGAGCAAATCCGCGACGAGGTAGAGATTCTCATCTGCCTCAACGCCAAGGACCTGCAGCGCAACAAAATCCGCGCTGACCTGGGCATTACCTACGAGGACGACGTGCTCCGCCTGGTCGATGTCTTCCGTGAGCGCGGCTTCCTGGTCGAGCACGTGGTGCTCACCCAGATGGAGGACGACAACGCCAAGGCCGTTGCCTTCAAGCAGCGCCTGGAGCGCCTGGGCCTGAAGGTTTCGCGTCACCGCGTCATTCCCGGTTACCCCACCAACACCGACCTGATCGTGAGCGAGGACGGCCTGGGCCGCAACGAGTTCGCTGAAACCACCCGTAACCTGGTGGTTGTTACCGCTCCCGGCCCCGGTTCCGGCAAGCTGGCAACCGCCCTGTCGCAGGTCTACCACGAGAACAAGCGCGGCGTGAAGGCCGGCTACGCCAAGTTCGAAACCTTCCCCATCTGGAACCTACCCCTGGAGCACCCCGTCAACCTGGCCTACGAGGCTGCCACTGTTGACCTTGATGACGCCAACGTCATTGACCACTTCCACCTGACCGCCTACGGTGAGTCCACCGTCAACTACAACCGCGACGTTGAGGCCTTCCCGCTGCTCAAGGTGTTGCTGCAGAAGATGACCGGCACTACCCCCTACCAGTCGCCCACCGACATGGGCGTGAACATGGCCGGTAACTGCATCACTGATGACGCCGCCTGCCGTTATGCCTCTGAGCAGGAGATTATCCGCCGCTACTTCAAGGCCCTGGTGGACGAGGCCCGCGGCGGCCTGGATTCCACCCAGTCGGACCGCGCTGCCGTGGTCATGGCCAAGGCCGGTATCAAGGAAACCGACCGCCCGGTTGTCACCCCCGCCCGTCTGCGCGAAGAAACCACCGGTGCCCCCGGTGCGGCGATCGAGCTGGCAGATGGAACCATTATCACCGGTAAGACCACCGACCTGCTTGGCTGCTCGGCTGTTGCCCTGCTCAATGCGCTCAAGCACCTGGCAGGCCTGGACGACAACAAGCACCTGCTGTCCAACGAGGCCCTGGAACCCATCCAGCGCCTGAAGACCCTGCACCTGGGTAGCCAGAACCCCCGCCTGCACACCGACGAGGTGCTGATTGCCCTCTCAACCTCTGCGGCCCACGACGAGGATGCCCGCGCCGCCCTTGAGCAGATTAAGAACCTGCGTGGCGCTGACGTACACACCACCACCATTTTGGGTTCGGTGGACGAGGGGATCTTCCGCTCCCTGGGCATGCTGGTCACCTCTGATCCCAAGTTCCAGAAGAAGGCCCTCTACCAGAAGCGCTAGGCTTCCCCGGTAGGGCTTCTGGGTAAGGACGGCACCACCCGCTTTCCTGCCTCAGGGCAGGAAAGCGGGTGGCGGCGTCCTTGTTTAAGGTCTGCGGGTTAGCTGGTGTGGCCAAGTATACGAAGGTGGTGGGTGTGTTTTCTGCGTAGGTCTGATAGTTTCGAAATAGAAATATATTGCATATCTAATACTAATTACCGCTGTGAAGGGGAGACTAATGACTCAACAAACTGAAGAAACGCACTACGACTGGAACTCCCGCTCACCTGAGGTGCAAGAAGACCAGATTGCAGCCTATGATTCCCTGCGCGCTCGGTGCCCTGTTGCTCACGATGAATTCATGGGCTACACCCTCTTTAAAAATGAAGATGTCCGGTATGCCCTTGAACATCCTGAACTGTTCTCTAACCGGGTATCAACCCGCCACATAGCGGTTCCCAACGGAATGGATGCACCTGAACGGGACTGTCAGATTAACGGTGTAAACCCACAACAAATCTAGCGACCAGCCACCTGCGGCAACCGATCACCAAAAACAATAG
>NZ_JBHSTW010000015.1:0-40835 GCF_042660305.1 Rothia nasimurium | reverse complement strand
ACGCTCATATTTTTGCCGCGGGTGGGGCCGTTGTCTAGTTGGTGGGTGTGGGGTGCGTGTCTACTTTTGAATAAGCCTCATAACCTTCTCCTGGACAGGGCTCTTGCTCTATGTAATACCCTGCGTACTAGCGCTCAATTTTTTTGGCTGGTTCGAATATTTACAGAAGAACATCGACAAAAACCAGGATTGACTCGCAAATCGCTCAACAAAAAATCACATCGTTTCGTATCACATGAGACGATGTGATTTTCTACTATATTTTTCTTCATCCCCCTGAATAGCTAGGCCCTGCTCATCACCAGATTCACAGCCCAGGACGCCAGGGGTCGTCTTAGTAGCTTGCCGAAGAACCAGCTGCAAGAGCCGTCATCACGACAACAGGAAGTATGACCAGCACAGCTAAACCGCCGATAACCGTATCAATCCATCCCCCCAAAAAAATTGACGGCAGTAGCAGCAGCACCGAGACGTTCAGCTTTATTGGCCTGAACAATAGCAATGGGGCCAAGAATAATTGGCACAGTAAAGAGTCCAATGATTCCGCAAGCCTCAGTATCTGGCAGGTTACGTGGCAAGAACGCTTTCAGACTTGAAGACCTACTCACTGTTGCCGGAGCCTTGGGGCTTTCACTTGATGAGCTACTTGGAGCATCAATCATGACTACAACCCCACCTACCCCAAATTACTTTGAAGATGAAAAGGGTAAGAAAAAAGTCGCCCCGATCGGATTCATTCCGAACGGGACGACTTATCAAATGGTTGCGGGGGCAGGATTTGAACCTGCGGCCTCCGGGTTATGAGCCCGGCGAGCTACCGAACTGCTCCACCCCGCGGCGACTCATATAACTATACGCACTTCACCAACACAGCGCAAGCCAAAACTGGCATTTGTGATGCACTCTACACAAAAGGACGCCACCTGCCCGCTGAGTGCGGGAGGCGGCGTCCTTATCTACCTAAGCCTGCTACAGCCTAACTCCTAGTTGGAGGGTGAGGGGCTGGGGCTTGCCTCGGTGGTAGCAGTGCCCTCGATACCTTCAGCATCAATGGCGCGCTGCAGAGCTTCGTTCAGACGGGTCTGGGCTTCACCATAGGCGGCCCAGTCGCCGGACTTCATAGCGGCGTCCGCGTCCTGCATCGCCTGGCGGGCATCCTGCAGGGCACCGGTCAGGCTGGCACTATCGGTGCTGGTAGCGGTACCGTCCGCTGCCTGGGCGGCTTCAGTTTCATCCACACCGGCGTCAGCGGCGGTTTCAGCGCCGGAGGAACCGCTAAAGAGTTCATCCAGGGCCTCTTCCAGGGTGGGTGCAAAACCGACCTGCTCACCAAAGCCCACGAGGACTCGGCGCAGAGAGGGGTAGGCGGCATCGCCGGAGGACTGCACGTAGACCGGCTGGACGTAGAGAATACCGCCACCCACGGGCAGGGTCAGCAGGTTACCGTTGATGACGTCAGAGGCGCCCTGGCGCAGCAGATTCAGCTCGGTCGAGACAGCGGTATCGGAGTTGAAGACATTCTGAGCCTGGCCGGGGCCGGGAACAACCGACGAGCGGGGAAGCTCAAGCAGGGTCAGCTTGCCGTAACCTTCAGCCTTTTCGCCGTCCTTACCGGTACCGGCATCGCCGTTGGCTGACAGGAAGCCGTACATGACGTTACGGGTGTTACTGTCTGACTGCTGGGGGATGAAGCTGGTGGTCAGGGAGAACTGAGCTGAGTCTTCACCCGGCATCTGCAGGGACATGTAGTAAGGGGGCAGGGGGCGGCCGCTGTCGTTAGTGGGGTCGTTGGGAATCGACCAGCGATCGTCCCCGTTGTAGAGACTATTTGCGTTGGTCACGTGGTAAGCATTGAGAATCTCTCGCTGAACCTTGAAAAGATCCTGCGGGTAACGCACGTGCTCAATCAGGGAAGCCGACATCTCGCTGTAGGGGCGCACCGTATCGGGGTAAACCTTCTGCCAGGTCTTCAGTACCGGATCCTGGTCATCCCAGGCGTAGAGGGTAACCGAGCCGTCGTAGGCGTTCACAGTGGCCTTAACCGAGTTACGGATGTAGTTAACCTGCTGGCTGGGCAGGGCCTGGGTTACGCCGGTTGCGGTCTCTGAATCAGAGGTCGCATTATCAAGCTGGGCTGCCTGCGAGTAGGGGTACTGGTTACTGGTGGTGTAGGCGTCCACAATCCAGAGCACCTGACCGTCGATGATAGCCGGGTAGGGGTTGCCGTCTACGGTCAGGTAGGGGGCAACCTTCTTCACGCGCTCTGAGGGATCGCGGTCGTAGAGAATCTGGGATTCGGGGCGGACGGCGTCCGACAGCAGGATATCTGAGGACTGGAACTTGATGGCGTAGGCCAGACGGTTAAAGGCGTTACCGATGACGGGGCCGCCGTTGCCGCTGAAGGTGTATTTAGCGTCCGCGCCGCTTTCGTCGTCAGCGGTCTGGGGGCGGTCAAGTTCTAGCGGTTCATCCTCGGCGGTGCCACCCACGATGGAGTAGTCGGGTGAGCTCTGGCCGAAGTAGATGCGGGGCTCGTAGTCGCCGCTAATTGCACCGGTTGCCTGAATACCCGACTGGATGAACTTGGGCTTACCGTCGGCTTCAACCTGGTTGCCGTAGGCGGCGATGACGCCGTAGCCGTGGGTGTAGACCACGTGCTGGTTAACCCAAGATGACCCGGCGTTCTGGTCGGGGTTCAGCTCGCGGGCGGCGATAACGGTGTCGGTCTCAGTGCCATCGATGGTGTAGCGGTCCACTGAAAGGTTCTGCCCAAACTGGTAGTAGGGGCGGAACTGCTGCAGCTGGGCAAAGGCGCCGGAGACCACGTTGGGGTCGAGCAGGCGGATGTTAGAGATGGTCTCACTCTCACCGCGCAGGGCACCTGCTGCGGTTGAGGTGGTGGCGTCGTAGTTCTGAACGTCGATCTGGTCCAGGCCGTAGGCGGCGCGGGTAGCGTCGATGTTGCGCTGGATGTAGGGGGCTTCTGCGGCCTGTTCGTTCGGTACGACCTGGAAGCGCTGTACAACCCAGGGGTAGATACCACCGGCAACCAGCGAAGCAATCACTAGCACGGCGGTGCCGATGATGGGCAGACGGAAGTTCCCGCGCACAGCGGCCAGAACGAAGAGGGCAGCGACCAGCAGGGAGGCGATTGCCAGAATCGCATTCACCGGGATGATCGCGTTGACGTCGCTGTACATAGCACCGGCCCAGGAGCCAGACTGGTCCTGGGTTGCGTTGTAGCGGGCCAGCCACAGGGTGATGCCGCGCAGCAGAATGAAGAGGGCACCGAGCACTGCGATGTGGCGGCGGAAGTGCACGGTGGTAGTGATACCGCGCTCCCCTACTACGATGCCGCCGTAGAAGTAGTGCATGACCAAAGCTGCCATCGCTGAGAAGATGATGGCGGTGCTCAGCAGGCCGGTCACCACATTGAGGAAGGGCAGGGTAAACATGAAGTAGCCCAGGTCGCGACCGAACTCGGGGTCTGTGGTACCAAAGCTTTCACCCTGGAAGAAGAGCAGGACGGTCTCCCACTGGGTCATCGCCCCACTACCGACGAAAGCGCCCAGAAGAACCGGCACAGCAATCAGAAGGACCTTGCGCATGCGCTCAATACCCTGGCGGTAGCGCTCCATATTCTGGTTGAAGAGGTCCTGCATATCGCCGTAGGGGTCGGGCACAGGGTTGCCGTTGGCATCCACTCGGGGGCCGGCAGGACGACGGCGGGGACTGGGAGTCTGTAGTTGGCCGTGCCTATAGGCGTAGAAGAGGCTGGCCCAGACGGCGATACCTACAACGATACTTGCAACCAGGAAGACGGCACCGCGGGTCAGGTTTTGGGTGATGAAAACCTTGAGGTAGCCCAGCTGGTCATACCAGAGGACGTCGGTGTACACCTGGGTTGCAAAAACAAAGGCTACGACCAGGGCGGCAATGATTGCCACGGTCACGGTCAGCGGCCGGTTTCTACGTTGAGGAGCGCGTGATGATGAACGGGGAGGGGTGCTTCCGGTACTCACGGGTATCCTTCAGTTGTGTTTCGTGTCTGCCGCAAAGGTGCGGCCTGTGTGGTGGGTGACGCCGCACAGTGGGCGACGCTACATATAAGACACTATTTTGCCAAAGAAAGCTGTGAGTTTCGAGAGTAGGCTTAGCGTTTCAGCTCTGGGGTGACCAGCCCCGCCCCTTATGAACAGGTGGGGAAGGTTGCGGGGTCTTCGCCCTGGCCGATGCGGGTCACCGCGTCTACCGCCTCATCCAAAGTTGATACCTTGATGACGTTCAGACGACGAGGCACGTTACCGACCACTTCATCGCAGTTATCTGCCGGGGCCAAGAAAACCGTAGCACCGGCGTCCGCAGCTCCCCGCATCTTTTGTTCAATGCCCCCGATGCTGCCCACGGTGCCGTCCGCGTCGATGGTGCCGGTTCCGGCAAAGTGAATACCGCCGGTCATCTCACCTTCTGTCAGCTCATCGATAATGCCCAGGGCAAACATCATGCCGGCCGACGGGCCGCCCACTTCTTCGAGGCCGTAGTTGACGGTCATGGGGAACTCAAAAGAGCGGGCGATGTAGAGGCCCAGCACGTAGCGCTGCCCCTGCTCATTGTAGGAGGGGGTGACGGTAACGTCCTGCTCGCTGCCGTCGCGGGTCACGGTGAGGGTAACGGGCTGCCCGGCGGACGCGTTCACCCGCGCGGTCAGGTCGGTGTAGCTTGCCAGCGGCTCACCGTTGAGAGCGGTAACCACATCGCCCTCCTGGAGGATGCCCTGGCTGGGGCCACCCTCAACGGCACCTGACACCGTTAAAATCTCGGTGTAGTCGATGCCCAACTGGGTGAGGGCAGCCGCCTGAGCTACCTCCTGGGAGTTGGTCATATCGGCACTATTCTGCGCACTGACCTGTTCACTGGTCACTGAAGGAGCATAGATCAAATCGCTGGGCAGTACCGCGGTAGAGTCTTCCAGCCAGGTTGCCAGCGCTCCAACCGCAAAGAGAGAAGTGTTGGGGCCACCTGCAACCGATACCGTGGTCATATCGAGGTTGCCGCTTACCGGGTAGGTCTGGGCGCCCTCAATCTCAATGAGCGGCTTACTATCGAACTCACCGATGGTGTTGAAAGTAGGGCCGGGTGATTCGGTCACGAAATCAACCGGAATCACCAGCGAAAACATCGACAGGCCTAGGGCCCCCACCGCGCTCACCGTGCGCAAATCAGCCCGACGTTCACGGGGGCGGGCGCCTGCTTTGTCCCTCTTCGAAAAAACCATAGGACTAGCCTACTAGCAAAATCGCCCAGCCCAGCCCACTCCCCAGCAAATTCCCACTTGGCTCAGGGCTAAAAGCATCCCGGGGTACGCGACGAGGTCGGTAGGCTAGTGAGAAACAGTAGCGGCGGGCGCCGCAGCCCCCTATTGAAACGAGGCAGAACGTGACCAACAACCCCTACGACTCAGCTGGCCGTGACCCCCTTGAAGAGTTCCTCAAAAAGCTACAGGAGCAGGGGTTTGATCCGTCAGCCATGAACGGGGCCGCGGGCTTCGACGCCGATGCCCTCAAAAACATGGGTATCCCCCTCGACCCGGCCATGCTCTCGGGTATCTTCGCCCAGGTCAATTCGATGATGAGTGCCCAGTCTAGCGACGAACCCGTCAACTGGGATATGGCAAAGCAGCATGCCCGCCAGGTACTGGCCATGGGTGAAGACCCCTCGGTGACTTCATCCCAGGCAGGCGCAGTCCGTGACGCTGCTGCCCTGGCAGATCTCTGGCTGGACCCCGTGACCATCTTCGAGCGTCCTGCCTTCGGTGTTGAAGCCTGGGCCAAAGCCGAGTGGGTTGAGAACTCCTTTGCCACCTGGAAAGACATCGCCGGCCCCGTTGCCGAAGAAGTCTCATCAGCCATGACCTCCTCTATCCAGCAGCAGATGCCCGAAGAAATGGCCGGCATGCTCGGCGGCGGCAATCTCTTTGCCGGTCTTGGCGGCATGATGTTCGGTATGCAGATGGGGCAGGCTATCGGCAAACTGGCCGAAGAGGTCGTCTCGTCCACCGACATTGGTATCCCGCTGGCCCAGGGGCGCTCAGCCCTGCTACCTGCCGGTGTTGCGGCCTTTGGCGAAGGCCTAGAAATCCCGGCCCAAGAGGTCATGCTCTACCTTGCCGTGCGCGAAGCTGCCCTGATTCGCCTGCATAAAACCAACCCCTGGCTGCGTGAGGACATCATCGACCTCATCAAGCGCTTCTCCCGCGGTATTCACGTTGATATTGAGCGTATGCAGGCAGCCGCTAACGACATCGACTTCGACCCCTCAAACCCCGAGGCCATGATGGATGCCTTCGCCGGCGACATGTTCAAGCCCCAGCTCACCGAAGACCAGCAGCTGGCTCTTGACCGTCTTGAAACCCTACTGGCCCTCATCGAAGGCTGGGTCAGCCTCGTCACCGAGCAGGCCACCAAAAACCTGCCCATGGCCCCGCAGCTGGCTGAGACCATGGCCCGCCGCCGCGCCACCGGCGGCCCCGCAGAGCACGCTTTTGCCCAGCTGGTTGGCCTTGAGCTACGCCCCCGCAAGATGCGCGAGGCCCTTGCCTTCTGGCGTCACTACGAAGAAAATCACGGCTTTGAGGCCCGCGACCAGCTCTGGGAGGGCCCCGAGACCCTGCCCACCGGCGAGGATCTGGACGACCCCGCAGGCTTCACCTCCCGCCGGGCCCTGCTCAACGCCAGCGAGGACGAGTTCGACGCAGCCCTCGAAAAGCTTCTAGCCGGCGGTTACGACGAGCCCACGGAAGGTACCGAAGGCAAGGACAAAGAATAAAGAGGCACCGGTCTAGGGAAGAGTCTTCTCTAGACCCTTCCTGCCTGTTGCGCCCGCTGCCTAAAAGTAACACCTTCCAAGAAGCCCCGCGCTTTCTCAAGATGGGGGTAGCGGGCTTCAAGGGCCCTAAAAGCCGGTGAATGGTTGGGCTCCAGAAAATGGCAGAGCTCGTGAAATATCACAGAATCCAGGGCGTACTCCGGTGCGCCCTGAAGTGTATGCGAGATGCGAATCGTGCGCTCAGCGGGGGTCGCTGAGGCCCAGCGCTGCTTCTGGTTGGTGACCCACCGGATTGAGAGCGGTTCTGGGGCTTCCGGCAGGTAGGTGGCTCGCAGGTAGTCAGCTCGCTCCCGCAAAAACTCATCGAGGGCACCCCGCTGGGCACCGGCGTCCTTACGGGCCCGGCGGGCCTCTACCTTAGGTAGCATGCGGCGCAGGTAGTCCTCAATCTCCCTGTCGGTGGAGGTGGCGGGGACCATCAGGCGCAGGCGTCCGTCCTTATGCGGCGCTAGCTGTACCGTGCGGGTGCGGCGGGTAGAGCGCACCACCTCAATCTCGGGGCGGGACGTCGTTGCCGGCAGGATCTCACGCGAGGTAGCCACTAGACCCCCTTGGGAGCGATGTCGTTGATAAAGCGGGAGCGCTTGCGCCCGGCCCGCCCGCCGGGGGTTCGCGAGCGCGACCAGCTCAAGGTCAGGTAGGAGCGGGCTCGGGTAATTCCGACGTAGAAGAGACGGCGCTCTTCGTCTACCTCGTCGCTGGTTTGGGCGAAGGAGATGGGCATAAGGCCCTCGTTGAGGCCGCACAGGAAGACTGCCTCCCACTCCAAGCCCTTGGCTGCATGAAGGGAGGCGAGGGTGACGCCGTTGAGGGAGGGAGCATCGCGGTGCTGGGAGCGCTGGATAAGCACCGCGACCAGCTCGTAGAGGGTGAATTCGGGGGGCAGGTCGGTGGCGCCGTTAGCGGACGCCCGCTCCCGCGCTTGCCTGCGCTCGTCGGCGAGGCGGTCGGCAAGGGACACCAGGGTTTCAAGGGACTCCCAGCGGGCTCGTTCCTGGCCTGAACGCTGGGGGGCTTTGGCTGACCAGCCCAGGTTTTTGAGGTTATCTCTCACGAGCTGGGTGACGCTGTCGGTGGCTTCAGCGCCCTTGGCTGCGCCCTGGAGCATGCTGATAGCGGCTCGGACTTCGGGGCGGTCAAAGAACTGTTCTGCGCCGCGAAGCTGATAGTTGATTCCGGCGTCTGTGAGGGCCTGTTCCAGGGCAGCTGACTGGGAGTTGGTGCGGTAGAGCACGGCGATATCGGCTGCCGGAACGCCCTCTTTGTCGATGAGATCCTTGATATCTTCAGCGATACCGATTGCTTCTTGCTCGTCATCGGCGTACTCAAACCACTCGGGTTTGGCCCCGGGCTCTCGCTGGGAGACCAGCTGCAGGGGCGGGGCCCAGGAGTAGCGGGTGGAGTCGGGCATCTGACGGCGGGCCGCTAACAGGCGGTTAGCCAGGTCGACCACCTGCGGGGTGGAACGGTAGTCACGCACCAGCTTAACCACGGTAGCGCCCTCGAACCGGGTGCGGAATTCGAGCAGGTGGCGGCTGGTTGCCCCGGCAAAAGAGTAGATGGTCTGGGAAGCATCGCCCACCACGCACAGGTCATCGCGGCGCCCCAACCAGGCGTCCAGTAGGCGTTGCTGCAGGGGAGAGACGTCCTGGTATTCGTCCACCACGAAGTGGCGGTACTGCTGGTGAATCTGAGCGGCGATATCGGGGTTTTCCTCGATAATGGCGACGGTCAGCAGCAGGATATCTTCGAAGTCGATGACGTTGCGCTCGTCCTTAAGCTCCTCGTAGGTACGCAGGAGGCGCACCATGTCGATGGGGCTGATATCTGTAGGCAGCTCCCGGTGAGCCAGGTGGGGCATGAGGGAGTCGGCCGTGAGCATGGAAACCTTAGCCCACTCGATTTCGCTGGCAAGGTCGCGCACGATGGCCCGGTCGGTAGCCAGCCCTAGGCGGCGGGCTGATTCGATGATGAACTGGGACTTATTCTTGATAATCTCGGGTAGCGCCCCGCCGATGGCCTGGGGCCAGAAATAGCGTAGCTGGGCGAGAGCGGCTGAGTGGAAGGTACGGGCTACAACCCCGGCGGCACCCAGCTGGCGCAGGCGCACTTTCATCTCTTCGGCTGCCCGGTTGGTGAAGGTGAGAGCCAGGACGGCCCTCGGATTGTAGCGGCCGATGGCGATACCGTAGGCGATGCGGTGGGTGATGGCACGGGTCTTGCCGGTACCGGCACCTGCCATCACGCACATGGGCCCGGCAAGTTCGGTAGCCACCCGACGCTGTTCGGGGTCAAGCCCCTCAAGGATAGTCTCGGGGTTGGGGGCAGACAGGGTAATGGGCTGGGCCCTGAGCTTATCGTGAATCATGGTGCTTCTCCCCTACCCTCGCAGTCCTTGTGGCCGGTAGCGGCCACGCCAGCTATCTAGTCTACCGCCCAGCAGGTCCCAGTGGTTGCCCCAGCCAGAACTCAATCAGGCGGCGGGAAATTGAGCTCGGCCCGGGTAGCTGCACAGCGCCTGACCGGTGGGCATCGAGGAGCTCTGATCGGCTGAACCAGCGGATTTCCTCAATCTCAGCCCCGTCAGCTTCAACCTGGTCGGGGTTGGAGATTTCAGCAAGATAACCGCACATCAGCGACCTGGGGAAGGGCCAGGGTTGCGACCCCAGATACTTCAGTGAAGTAACCAGCCCGCCGCATTCCTCGTAGACCTCGCGCAGGACAGCGGTTTCGAGGGCTTCGCCGCCCTCAACGAACCCGGCAAAGGTAGAAAAGCGCCCTTTCCCCCAGGCCCGCGCCTGCCCCAGCAGAATCTTGCTCTCACCCCCTGCATCAGCGGTAACGGCTGTGATAACAGCGGGGTCTGTGCGGGGGAAGAGCTCTCTACCCTCTTCGGTGACCCGCACCCAGCCGCCGCGGGTAGCGAAGGTGGGGGTGCCCGTCCGCGCATCATAACCAGAGGATGCATGCCAGGTGCTCAAGGACGCCGCAGCTGCCAGCACCTCGCCCCAGGCGAAGGCTGCTCCCTGCCCCTCATAAGCGTAGGCAGCGTAGTCGCGTATGTTCACCCACTCGCCGCCCGAGCGGGCAGCTACCACCTCAGCGAGGGTTTGCTCCTGGTTTTCAAAGCCCTGGAGGTTCAGGGGTGATTCTCCCAGGTCTAAGAAGCGGTCAAAGTCAGCCAGGATTACGAGCACGGGTTGTTCGGTTGTCTCCCCCTTCTGTGTAGGTGCGGACGCCGTTACCCGGCTCCCCGCGAAGATGAGGGCTGGGTGCTGGTGACGGTCGCGGGAGGTGTAGTCGAGTACAGCTTCAGCATGAAGATCAAAAACCTGTGCTAGGTCCAGCGGTTCTAGCCCCTGATCTGTTGTGTGAACCAGCACCTTGCCCCGATCAACTGCCAGCAGGGCAGGGCTAAGGAGCCAGGGGTAAAGGTCGCTAGATGTTCTATCTGTGGTGTCTTGCCTGCCCGCCAGGGCCTGCCCCAGGTGAGCGAAGAACCCCGGACGTTCCCGCACAGCACCGCTGGTTCGCACCCGGTCAGTAGTCAGTGGCAACCGCCCCAGGGGCGAAAACCAGCCCTGCCCGCTCGTGCCGGGTGCAGCGTCCGTATCGTCCTGCGAACTAGATGCCGACAGATTAGTCATATTTTCAGCATTCATATCGGGTTCGTTCCAACTTCTCTTGTACCCTTAAAAGTGTGACTTCAACACCGCTTCAACTTGCCGCCATCGTATCAGCTGGGGTTCCCGGGCTCTACCCCGTAGCCGCCCTGCCCTCAGCCGACGACGCCCTCGACTTCGACTCAGCCATCATCATTGACTCAGCTGACAAGCGCTGGCGCGTCCGCGCCCCCAAGCACCCCGAAGCGAGCGTGCGCCTCGAAGCGGAACACGTCATCCTCCAGTCTTTCACGCCGGGGCTCCGCGCCCGCCTGCCCTTCCTCGTACCCACCATTGTGGGTACCGTTCCCCTCGACGGGCGGCAGGCCTTCATCTACACCCACAACCCCGGCTCCCACTACGACATCGACGATTTAGCGGACCTCTCCCACCGAACCCGCGAGGGCCAGCCCAATATTGCGGACGAGATTGCCCGCCACATCGCTACCATTCACGTTTTCCCCACCACCATCGTTGAGGACGCCGACCTACCGGTCTACACCGGCCAGCAGGTCCGCGAGCGCCGCCTGGCCGAGCTAGATTTGGCTGTTGCTACTGGCAAGGTGCCCTCTGGGCTGCTCACCCGCTGGGAAGAGCAGCTCAACGATTCAGTAATGTGGGACTTCCGCCCCCGCGTCATTCATGGGGACCTCAACGAAGACAACCTGGTGCTTGATCAGAAGAAAATCGTTGAGATCACCGGCTGGTCAGAGGTCTGCGTCGGTGATCCCGCTGCTGACTTCGCCTGGCTGTACGCCTGCGAAGACCCCCTCTTCAGGGAGAGGGTCTTTGCGGCCTACCGTGAAGAGATGCCCCAGGAGCCCGACCGGAACCTCGAAGCTCGAGCTAACCTCTATGCGGAGTTCGGTCTGGCCCAGTGGCTGATCCGCGGGGTGGAGCTAGAAGACCGGGTCATGATTTCAGAGGCTGTTTCTATGCTCGACCACCTCGAAGCTGAGCTGCGAGCTGTTGGAGCCCTAGCCGGCTAACTGAGCGGCCCGCTCCAGCACCTTCTCTAGCTCTGCCCGGGTGGAGAAGTTGGTCACTTCGATACTTTCTCCGGTTGAAGCGTAGAAGAAATGGGCCTCTACGTTTTCTTCGGGTACCCCCTGTAGGCGGGCAAAGCCCAGGCGGTAGAGGGAGAGCTGCACCGACCGTTCTTTGAGCTCCTTCTTAGTGCGCGGCGGCTGCCCCGTCTTCCAGTCCACCAGCTGCCAGACGGTCGAGCCGTCGCCGTCCGTCCGGGTAAAGATAGCGTCGATGCGGCCGCGCACCGTTACTCCTGCAAGCGGTGTTTCCAGCGGGTATTCCAGGGCCCAGGGTTCACGGCTTGCCCATTCGCTGGCAAGGAAGTTCTCTCGCAGGGCCGGAATATTGAGCTCTTCTTCGGTGCTGTCGTCATCGAAATCTTCGTCCATGTCGAGCATGCCGCTGGTGCCAAAGTGGTCTTCAACCCAGCTGTGGAAGATGGTGCCCTGGCGGGCCGCGATGCCCGGCTTTTGGGGCATGGGGCGTCGCATGTTGTCGATGACGGCCTGCGGGTCTTTGACCAGGTTGACGAGCAGGGAGGCTGACAGGTGGCCGGGTAGCTCGAAGGAGCTGTTTTCCGCGGGTGCAGCCAGCAGGCTCAGGAGCAGGTCGGTTTCTTCCTGCCAGTCCTCGATAGCGTCTCGTGCCTCTTGGGCCTGCTCCGGGGTGGGGTCGGGGAGGGCAGCGAGAGCTTCAGCTAGCACATCTGCCTCAAGCCCTCCGCGCAGCACGTTCTGGGCCGCACGCTCGACTATCTGGCGGGGGCTGAGCCCTGTTAGGTTGCCCTGTTTACTCTCGTTTGGGCTGGGTGCAGGGCCTGCTGCTTCGAGTTCCTGAAGGGAGGTCCAGGTCATCTGATGGGGCCCGTCGAAGGGGTCGAAGGGCCAGAGGGCGGTAGTAATCGTGGCTGACTGGGGGTTGACGGTGCCTACCTGCTCAGGGTCAAGCTCGCTCAGAATTTCAGCTAACTCAACCGGGGCATCGAGTAACTCGGCGACGAAATCAGACATGAGGCGGGGCTTAGCCGTGGTTCCCTTCCAGGCCGAGGTAGTCAGAACGAGCAGGGATCTGGCACGGGTGTACCCCACGTAGGCCAGACGGCGCTCTTCTAGGGTTCGGTGTTCTACCGCTTGCTCCGAGAGCTGGGCCATGAAATCACCGAGATCCTGCAAGTGATCGAAGTCCGCCCGCCAGCCGGGTAGGTAGGCGGCATCCCCGCGCAGGGGCCAGGGCAGGGTGTCCGACTGCTTGGTCCAGCGTTCGTCCTTAGCATCGGGGAAGTCTCCGGCAGCCATGCCCGGAATATACACTTGGTCCCACTCCAGCCCCTTTGAAGCGTGTACGGTGAGAATTTGCACCGCGTCGTGGCGGGGGGCCTCTGCTGCCATTTCGAGCCCGGCTTCCTGCTGGGCTGCCGCATCGAGCCAGGCTAAGAAGCCACTAACCCCCGATGCCGAGGCGCCGGTGGCGCTGAGGGCAAAGCGGACGCCGTCCTCCCCCTCTTCCAGGGGCTGGCCGTTGGCAGCTGCCAGGAGCAGGGCGTTCACGCGGGGGGCTGTGGACTCGTAGGTAGCGGCCACATCGTAGAAGGCGTCAAGGTGTCTGCGGGCCGATGTTGCGTGTGCCCCCGGGCGGGCAGCTAGCTCGATATCGAGCAGGAGGGTGCGCTCGATTTCGCTGATGAGGGTGGTGAGGTCATCGGCGGTGAACTGGCGCAGGTAGGTCAGTTCCCTCGATACGGCCTGAAGTCGTTTCAAGCCTTCGGCGCTGATGGACCGGCCGCTGCGGGCTGAGACCCAGCCCTCCTGTGGCAGGTTTTCGAGCGCCTCAATCAGGGAGGCTCCGTCGGTGACGTCGGGGGCGGCAGCCTGGAGCAGGCGCCGGTAGTCTTCAGCGGACGCGGGCATCTGCTCACCAGCGTCCTTTAGGTCCCTCGCACTGGTGGCACCGCGTTCAGCGGCTTCGCTCAGGCCCTCAACCTCGTCGAGGATTTCCTGTTCGGCGCGCAGGGCAGCGGCCTGGGCTGTAATGCCAAACCTGATTTCAAGTTCTCGCTGGCGTTTGAAGGCTTCTGCCCACTCGCCAAAGGCTAGCAGGTCAGATAAGCCGAGCCGCCAGCGGGCGCCAGCCAGTATGCGCATGAGCGCATCTGAACGGCCGGGGTCGCTCAGCACTCGGAGTACCGCCACCAGATCTACGATTTCGGGGGTATCGAGCAGACCGCCCAGACCTACTACCTGGTAGGGGACGCCCAGCTCGTCGAAGGCTTCTTGCAGGGGTTCCATCATGGCCCGTTTTTTGCAGAGGACGGCCATGGTCGGCATGTCGGAGAGCGGGCGGCCAACAAAGCTAGAGCGTTGCTCGGCGATCATCTGGCCAAGGGCCCGGGCTTCTTGCAGGTCTGTGAGGTACTCCCCTACCAGCACCCGCCCGGCGGTGGGTTTGGGGCGCGCGACCAGGGGCGGCACCTCGATGGTGTGGGTGCGCTGAACCCAGTCGGGGCTTACGCTCAGGGGATCAGCTACCCGGTTAGCAGCTGCCAAGATAGAAGTATCGTTTCGCCAGGCCACGGTGAGGTAGCTGGCGGTACGGTCTTCTGCCGGGAAGTAGTCATAGAAGCTAAAGAGCTGGCCGTCAGAAGCTCCGCGGAAGCCGTAGATAGACTGCTTGGGGTCGCCCACCGCCATCACGGGGTGGGCAAGGGCATCTGCTTTTGCCCCAAACAAATCGGAGAAGAGCTGCATCTGGGCATGGGAGGTATCTTGGAATTCGTCCAGCAGCACCACCCTAAAGCGTTCCCGTTCTGTCTGCGCAGCCTGGGGTACGGTCTTCGCGATGTGGGCTGCCTTGGCGATGAGGTCGCCGTAGTCCATCACCTGCATCTGTTCTTTGATGGATGAATAGCGTTTGACCAGCTCAGCGTAAAAAATACGCAGCTGTAGCCCCTGCACCAGGGCCCGCTGTTCGGTGGTAGCCCCTTTAACCGTGGGCTTACCCAGGTGCTCTACCTGTTTCAGAGTTTCTGTGCACCAGTCGATAACAGCATCGGGGCTTACCAGGTGTTCAGCGCACTCGGACGAGAGTTTGATGATGGCTTCCACCATGGTTGATTTAGCGACGTCTTTTTCAGGCAGCTTACCCTCATAGTGCTCTACGATTTGGGCAACCAGCTGCCAGGTTTGAGCGCCACCCAGCATTTGGGCGTCGTCTTCTACGCCGATGCGTAGCCCGTACTGCTGCACCAGCGTATTAGCGTAGGAGTGGTAGGTGGAGATGGTGGGGTCGCTCGTAACTCCGTCCGCGCCTTGATCAGGGTTTTCTCGCACGAGCCCCTGGCGGCGGAGCTCTTCAAGGCGGGAGCGCATACGCTCCCGCAGTTCACCGGCGGCCTTGCGGGTGAAGGTCACCCCCAGTACCTGGTCGGCGCGCACAAGCCCGTTTGCAACCAGCCACACCACACGGTCCACCATGGTGGCGGTCTTACCCGAGCCTGCTCCCGCTACGACCAGGCGGGGTACCAGCGGGGAGCTGATAATGGCAGATTGCTCCGCTGTGGGTAGGGGGCGGCCCAGGGCTTTTGCAATATCTTCAGGGCTGAGAAAGGTTTCTGCTGGCTTCTGTTCAGTCATGATTCTGCCTTTACTGGGCGGGGCGGACGGTAATAGCGCGGCCCCGTGAGCAGATGGGGCAAATATCGGGGAGGGCACAGCCGATGCCAAAGGGGCCACCTGCGGTATGCCGAGCCTGCAGGTGCTCCCCTGCAATCAGTTCGGCAGCCCGGTTGATGAGTTCAACGGCCCAGGTACTTTCAGCGGTCAGAGGGGCCTGTTCCTGCTCGGAGTAGCTCTTCGTGGTCCCACCAATTTGTAGAAGCAGGGCACCGCCAGAAAGCTCGTGGAGCCCATCGAGTACCGGCACCTGGTTCGGTTGCGGCTTCGCTGGCTGCTCACCCTCTTTCTGGGCTAGGGCATCGTGCTGTAGGGCCTGCTGCATCAGGGCGCCTGCACCGGCTTCTAGAGCAACCTGGTAGGCAGCGAGCTGTGGGTGCTGTTCAAGGTCTGCCTTGCTGGGCTTACTCTTACCGGTCTTCAGATCGATGATGATAAAGCGCCCTACCTGGTCTACTTCGATGCGGTCCACACGCCCCGACAGCAGGGCGTCCTTGGCGGGGCCGGGCACCAGCACACTAAAGGAACCTTCGACGCCCACCAGGGAGCGTCCTTTGCCCTTGAGGTCTCGCACGTAGTCGGCGAACTTCTGGAGCATGCCCTCGGCCCGCTCCACCATCTTCTGGCTCTCCCAGGTTTTGGGGAGCCCTAGCTGGGGTAGACGGCGGTGGAGCTCATCGCGCAGGTCGGTTCCGTTCCCATCGGGCATATCTTCGCAAATGGCGTGGATGAGAGTGCCCAGCGACCGCGAGGCGTCGGTGGCAGCTTCAGCACGGGAGGCAGCTACAAACCAGTCGAGGGGCGAGCGGTGAATCTTTTCAATCTGAGACGGCGATACCGGAACCGGCCCGTCCCCTTCAAAGGCCGGGGCCTGTGAGGACAGGGGCAGCAGTCCCCACCAGGAGCGGGGGTGGGCACCGGGTAGGTTCAGCCCGGAGGTCTGCTCAGGGTCAGCGAGGCGGCCCAGCAGGCGGGCAGCAGCATCGGCTTTCGCCGGTGAAATATGCTGGGCTTCTGACCACTGGCGCAGTTCGGCAACCAGCGAGCGCAGGGTCATGGGGCGGCGGACCTCGGTGAGGGGCCGCTCGCCGCCGGGGGCCGGGGCAAAAATATCGAGCAGCTCGCTGGGGGCCTGGTCTGCAGAAGATACAGCGGTGCAGACTACCCGGGAGCGGGCTCGGGAGGTTGCTGTGGCGAACATACGGAACTCGTCGAAACGGTTGGAGCGTAGGCGTTCAAGGAGCGAATAGCCGGGAGCTACTCCCCCACCGTTATTGCGTCCGTTTGTATCCAGGCGCCCGGTAGCTGCGTCCACAAGGTCGAGGGTTCCCAGTAGGGAGCCGCGGACGGTGGTGTTCGGCCAGGTGCCATCTTGCAGGCCGGCGATGTAGACGGTGTCCCATTCGCGCCCTGCGGCGAGAGCGGGGGTCATGATTTCTACGGCGGCGCGGTGGTTGGTGCGCTCTGCCAGGGTATCCATGGGTAGGTCTTGGGCATCGATGTAGGCCAAGAACTGTTCGGCGGTGGCTCCTGGCATCTGGTCGGTGTAGCGTTCGGCTGCCTCAAACAGGCCTATCATGGCGTCGATGTCTCGCCCGGCGCGGTCGGCTCCTGCACCGCCTGAGAGGGACTGGGCTTTCCAGAGGGGGGCAAGTTCTGAGGCCTCCCAGAGTGCCCAGAGGACGGTTTCGGCGGTAGCGCCGGGCTGGTTGAGGGCTTTATCGCCTGCGGTGAGTACCCGGCCCAGGCGGCGGGCAGCGGCGCTGCTTTCGCCGGTGGGCAGTAGTTGGGGGTTGACGAGGGCTTCAACTAGGAGGGCATCGCTGTCGCGGGTGCCCCCGGCGCGCAGTTCTTCTGCGCGGAGACGCTGGCGTAAACGACGCACATCCATGGTCGATGCCCCGCCCAAGCGGGAGGTCAGCAGGGAAACCGCAGTATCAGCGCCCAGGCCCCAGGTGTTTGCTTGCTGGGTAGCTGATAGCTCTGTCTCTGCGGCGTGAGGGCTCGTGGCCCGCTCTGTAGCCCGTAGACGCCGGGTGTGCAGGATTAGCCCCAGGGCATCGAGGAAGGGGCGGGCGGCAGGTTCATCGCGCACGGGGGTGATGGAGGCTGCTGTTTGTACGGGAACACCCAGGTTAATGAGGGCTCGTTTGAGCCGGGTGACGTCTGAGCCGTTTCGCACGATAATAGCGCTACGCTGGTAGGCCCTGCCCCGGTAGAGGTGGTCTTCAAGAATCATTTGGGCTAGCAGCTGGTTTTCCTGCTGGGGGGTTTCTACAACCAGGCCCTGCACCTCGGGGTCTGGTTCTGCTGCTTTTGCGGGGTTTAGCAGGGCGCCGTCGTCCCCGACCGGCAGGAGGGCTTCTTCGCTGGGCGCCTGCGGGGCGGGGGTAAGGACGCGCCGGTGGGCTGCCCGGGGCACAACGGGTAGGCGGGAGGCTAGTTCTGCCCAGCGCTCGGCGATAACAGGTGCCATGCGCCAGCTCGTGGTGAGCTCTTCTGTAACGAGAGAGGGGAAGATGTCGGGGAGGCTGGCTGCCAGCTGGGGGCTGGCTCCGCGGAAGCCCTGCACGACCGTATCGGTGCAGCAGGTCATAACCGCTGCCGGGCCCGAGGCAAGAAGGCCGTCCAGGTCTGGTGATTCGGCTTCGGTGACAGAGGCCAGTGAGTTGCTAGCTGTGGTACGCAAATACTCTGCTGACCTGCCGGTCAGAACAGCCAGTAGCCGGTAGATAGAGGGAGTGAGTTCTTGCACGTCGTCAATGAGCACCAGGTCAAAGCGGGCGCGTTCTGCACTCAGAAAATCGGGGTGGGCTAGCAGGGTCTTGGTGGCCTCGTGGATAAGGGCTGCGGGGTCGAAGGCATGCGGGGCGCGGAGGGCGCGCACCTGGCGGTATTCAGTGTAGAGCTTAGCCAGGGCCCGCCACTCGGGGCGGTCGAAGCGCTGCGCTAGGTCTGTAACTGCTGAGGCTGTGAGGTCGTATTCGGCCATGCGATCGAAAAAGTCTCGCACCTCGTGGCGGAAACCGCGGGTTTCAAGGGCTTCACGGAGGTCATCGGGCCAGATAATGCCAGAGCCTTCGCCGCTGCGGTGGCCGTCAAGGAGTTCTTTAATCAGGACGTCCTGCTCCGGGCCTGAAAGGAGCTTGGGGGTGAAGTCCAGGTGGGGTAGGTAACCCTCGATATGGGCCCGTCGCAGCAGGTCAAAGGCGTAAGCCTGCCAGGCTCGTACCGGGGCGGTTGAGACTGTTGCGGTGATACGGGCTGAGAGCGCTTCTCGGAACCTGGTTGCGCTGACGCGTGAGGGGGTGAGCACCAGCAGACGGGCAGGGTCTTTACCCTGCTCAATGAATGCGGTAGCTACTTCTAGCAGGGCCTGGGTTTTACCGCTGCCGGGCGCGCCCAGAAGCAAGGTAGCGCCCTGAGTCTCTACTAGCTGCTCGTGTATCACCGTGCACTCCCCATCTTTTGTCGTGGTCGAGGTTCTCACTGTATTCCAAGTTCATCATAGGTGGCTGACATTTTAAGAGCCTGGGCGCCACCTGCCCCAAATATTTTTGTGGCGCTACTTCTGTCGCTACTATCGAAGGTATGACTTCATGGACCGAGCTTCCCCGCGCCACTTTCGATCTTGAGACAACCGGTATCGACCCTAAGACTGCCCGCATCGTCACGGCTTCTTTGGTCTTGGTTTCTCCGGACGGCGAGGTTTTGCGCGCCGGGGAATGGCTGGCTGACCCCGGGGTTGAGATTCCTGAGCAGGCGTCCGCTATTCACGGCATCACCACCGAGTACGCCCGTGAGCACGGCAAGCCTGCCCAGCAGGTAGCCTACGAGGTGGCTATGGCTCTGGGCGGCCTCTTTGCCGACGGCATTCCCGTCATCGCCTTTAACGCTGCCTACGATTTCTCGGTGCTGCATTTTGAGCTGGCCCGCTACGGGTACCCGCCGCTGACTTGCTACCCAGTGCTTGACCCCCTGGTCATCAATAAGCACGTGCACAAGTTCAAGAAGGGCAAGCGCACCCTGGAAGTGCTGGCGAGTGAGTACAGCGTGGAGCTGGAAAACGCCCACACTTCGAAGGACGATGCCCTGGCAGCTGAGCGCCTACTGACGGCTATGAGCTTTGAATACGAAGAAATTGAACAGCCTGCTACAGCCCTGCACGAGCAGCAGATTACCTGGGCAGCCGAGCAGGCAGCCGAGCTGCAGGACTACTTCAACCGCATTGGCAAGCAGGCGGACGTCAGCGGCGCCTGGCCGGTGCGCACCGACTAAGGTTCAGGTAGCGTGAACGCTCCGTCAGGACGCCGGTAGGCAGGTAGGTGCCTTGAGCACCGTCACTTGCCCACCGGCGTCCTTTTCTGCACTCCCTCTACTAGATTTAAAGAAGCAGATACACCACAACCGCAAGGACGACCGTGAACGAGCCCGCGCCCACCAACAGCATCTACCTCGGCTCCACCCGCAATCAGCACAAAGAACTGGTAGCCCAATCGGCGGTCGTCCTCAAACTAGGCCTGCTCCTCATGAAATCTGGAGCCAGCGCCTACCGCGTCAAAACCTCCATGTCCCGCCTAGCCAAAGCCGTAGGACTTGAAGAACACCACGCCCAGGTCCACTTCACCGAGCTCTCCACCACCGCCTACTCCGGCGGAAACTTCCGCACCGAAATCGCAGAAACCCGCGTCAAGGGAATCTCCGCCTACAAAATCGACCTGCTCAGCGACTTCGTCTCGTCCCTGCCCGAACGCATCGACCCAGCTCTAGCCGACGCAACGCTCACCCGCATTGAGAAAGAAAAGCCCCTCTACGCCCCCTGGCTCCTAGCTCTCGCTGCCGCCCTAGCCTGTGCTGCCTTCGCCTTCCTCAATCGGGGCGGGGTCATTGAATGCTCAGTTGTTCTCGTTGCGGCCTTCGCCGGCCAGCTCCTACGCTCCACACTAGCCCACCGGGGTCTCAACCATATGGCGGTCTGGATGCTCTGCGGCCTGCTCTCAGCCGGTATCTATGTGGGAGTCATGTCGGCGCTTATCGCCCCCGGCCTCATCGCGGATAACCACCTAGTGGGCTTTATATCCTCAATTCTCTACCTGGTACCGGGCTTCCCCTTGGTCACCGGCATGCTGGAAATAGCCCGTATGGACTTTTCCTCCGGTATCTCCCGCCTCACCTATGTTGCCCTGCTCCTGGGTAGTGCGTCCTTTTCGGTCTGGCTCATCTCCCTGGTCTTTAGCCTGCCCCTAGAGCAGGCCCCCGCCCCGCACCTGGGGTTCTGGCTGCTCCTGATCCTTCAGATGCTGGCCTCCTTCACCGCCGCCTTCGGCTTCGCCATGCTCTTCTCAGCCACTCCCCTCTCCTGCGCCTGGGCAGGGGCAATCGCCGCAATCGTAAACCCGGGTCGTATCTGGTTAGTAGAAGCCGGATGGGCGCCCCACCTCGCCATTGCCCTGGCCGTATTTATCGCCGGGGTACTCTCAGAAATCATCGCTCCCCTCCACGCCCGCAGGGTTTCCCGCATCTCCCTGGCGGTGCCAGCTACCGTCACCATGGTTCCCGGTGTCATGTTTTACATGTCCATGGCCCACTTCTCTAACGGCGATGTCAATGAGGCCCTAGCCAGCTTCGTGCAGGTCCTGCTTATCTTCGCTGCTCTAGGAATGGGCCTGGCACTCTCCCGCCTGCTCATGGACAAGAACTGGCTCTACGACCGCGACACCCAGAACCTGGCCACCCTGCCGCAGGGGCACATGAGATAAGGAAACTTACACGCAGAAGTAGGTGAAGCAGGCATAACTATGGGCGCGGCGCACTGACCTTCGCCAACTAACCTTCTCGCTGGCTCGCAAGCTCGCAAGCGATTCATGCCAGACCCAGCCAGTTGGCTACCGGCCAGTGCGCCGCGCCCGTAGAAGGTATGAGCCTAAGCTGTCGCCTCCGCCGCTGCTCGGGCGGCGTCGGGCAGGGCCGAGATGATGCGGTCCATGGCGGCATCATCGTGGGCTGCCGAGAGGAACCATGCTTCAAAGGCGCTGGGCGGCAGGTAGATGCCGGAGTTCAGCATGGAGTGGAAGAAGGCATTGTGGCGGTAGGTTTCTGATGCCTTGATGTCTTCGTAGTTGTGCACGCCCGTATCAGCAGTGCCAAAGGCCACGGAGAAGAGGTTGCCTGCGGTCTGGATGGAGTGGTTGACCCCGGCGGCGTTGAAGGCTTCAACCAGGGCAGCCTGGAGCTGGGCTGAGCGGGTATCGATAGTCTCATAAACAGCAGCGTCAGCGGCCTTGAGGGTTGCAAGGCCAGCAGCCATGGCGATGGGGTTACCCGAGAGGGTACCTGCCTGGTAGACGGGGCCGAGCGGGGCCAGATATTCCATAATTTCGCGCTTACCGCCCAAGGCAGCCATGGGCATACCGCCGCCGATGACCTTGCCGAAGGTAAAGATATCGGGGGCCCAGTTACCTTCAGCGGGGGCTGAGTAGCCCCAGTAGCCTGCGGATGAGACGCGGAAGCCGGTGAGCACCTC
The DNA here is from genome assembly GCF_042660305.1 of Rothia nasimurium. NCBI lineage: Bacteria > Bacillati > Actinomycetota > Actinomycetes > Micrococcales > Micrococcaceae > Rothia > Rothia nasimurium. The sequence continues at coordinate 19,068 of NZ_JBHSTW010000015.1, read as the reverse complement.
GTCGAAAATCATGAGGGCGCCCTGTTCGCGGGTGATTTCACGTAGGAAGGCGTTGAAGCCCTCAGCCGGGGTCACTACGCCCATATTGCAGGGGGCAGCTTCGGTAATGACGGCGGCAATGTCGCCGGGGTTGGCGGCAAAAGCTGCGCGGACGGCGTCCTCATCGTTGTAGGGCAGAACGATGGTTTCTGCGGCGGTGGCGGCGGTGACGCCTGCCGAGCCGGGCAGGGCAAGGGTTGCAACGCCGGAACCGGCTTCTGACAGTAGGGCATCGACGTGGCCGTGGTAGCAGCCTGCGAACTTGATGATCTTGTCGCGGCCGGTGTAGCCGCGGGCCAGGCGGATGGCGGTCATAGTCGCTTCGGTACCGGTGGAGACCATACGAATCTGGTCGATGGTGCCGGGGGCTACGGCGTTGATACGGTCAACCACCAGTTCAGCCAGTTCGGTCTCGGCGGCGGTTGAAGCGCCGAAGGAGAGGCCGTGCTCTACAGCCGCGTGGACGGCTTCAATCACGCCGGTATGCTTGTGACCAAGTAGGGCCGGGCCCCAGGAGCAGACCAGGTCCACGTAGTTGTGGCCGTCCGCGTCGGTCAGGTAGGGGCCGGATGCTTCTACCATGAAGGCGGGGGTTCCGCCCACAGAGTTGAAAGCGCGCACGGGTGAGTTGACGCCGCCGGGAATGACGCGGGCAGAGCGGGCAAAGAGGTCTTCTGAAACGGTCAAGGGTTTACCTTTCGTTGAGCCAGGTGGCGGCTTCGGTGGCGTAGTAGGTCAGGATGATGGAGGCACCTGCTCGGCGGATACCCATCAGGGCTTCCAGGGCAACCGCCTTGCGGTCAATCCACCCCTGGGCGGCGGCTGCTTCGATCATGGCATATTCGCCGGAGACATGGTAGGCGGCAACGGGGACGGGTGACAAGTCGGCTACCTCGCGCACGATGTCCAGGTAGGCGGTAGCGGGTTTGACCATGACCATGTCGGCGCCCTGCTCGATGTCGAGCTGCACCTCGTAGAGTGATTCGCGGCGGTTAGCCGGGTCCTGTTGGTAGGTTTTGCGGTCGCCGGTGAAGGTGGATCCCACCGCATCGCGGAAGGGGCCAAAGAAGGCAGAGGCGTATTTGGCGGAGTAGGCCAGGATAGAGACCTCGGTGAAACCGGCTTCGTCAAGGGCGGTGCGCATGGCGGCAATTTGACCGTCCATCATGCCGGAGGGGCTGACGGTGTGGGCCCCGGCGCGGGCCTGAGAAACCGCCATACGGCAGTAGGCTTCGACGGCTGCGTCATTATCAACGACCGGGTTGCCAAAGGCGTCCTCGGTAAGGGGGCCGCAGTGGCCGTGGTCGGTGAATTCGTCCAGGCAGGTGTCAGCCATGACGACCACAGAGTCGCCAAAGTGCTGGCGGACGGTGCGAATAGCCCGGTTGAGGATGCTGTCCTCAGCCCAGGCAGCGGAACCGGCCGCGTCCTTATCTTCATCGCGGGGCACACCGAAGAGGTCGATGCAGCGCACGCCGGCGTCGACGGCCTTCTGCACCTCACCGATGACAGTTTCCAGGGTGTGCTGGTACTGGCCGGGCATGGACTCAATGGGTACGGGGGCGTCAATGCCGTCGCGCACAAAAAGCACCTGCACCAAGTTAGCCGGAGTCAGGGCAGTTTCTGCGGTGAGGGCCCGCATGGGGCCGGTAGTGCGCAGGCGGCGGGGCCTGACTGGCAGGGCGGAGGGTTCAAACATGGTCTTCCTTGACAGGTAGGTGTTTTTATAGCTTAGAGGGCTAGGGCGGCAGCTGCCAGGTCAGCCGGTGCCGGGCTGGCAGACACGGTGATGGTGGAGGGGCGCAGATGCTCGGGTAGGTTGCGGGCGGCTGCCTCGGTACTGGCTCCGATGGCGACGGTGGGCGGCAGGGGGCTACCGGCGGCCTCCGCTAGGGTACGCAGGAGCAGGGGTGAGGTTGCGACCAGGACGTCGGTGGTTGCGAGCGCGGCGACGGCCGCTTCCAGGGTCAGGGCGGTATTATCCGGTTCGGACGCGCCCTCGGGCAGCTGGCTGGTCAGGGGGCTCTCTGCCGGGTAGGGCACCATGTCGTAGACCGGTAGGGTGGCTACGGTGTAGCCGTAGTCGGTCAGCCCCTCTTCGAGGGCCGGTGAGGCGGTGGTGCCCTGGACGGCTAGGACGGTTTCGTCCATGGGGTTATCCCACTCTTCGTCAATGAGCCACTCATCGACCATGCCAGCTGCTGACTGGGTTTCGGGCACGAAGTCCACCATCAGGCCCCGGTCGGTCAGTGCCGCTTCGGTAGCCTGGCCAACAGCGGCAATCTGGGCTGCCCCTAGGAGCTCTGCCAGGCTCTGACCTAGCCCCCGGGCTAGGGCGTCGAGTCCCAGCACCCCGTTGACCGAGGTGAAGGTGACCCAGGAGAACTCCCCGCGGATCAGGGCGAAGGCAACTTCTTCCCAGTCCTCCGGCTGGCTGCCGACCGCGTCCAAGATGGGGGCATAGAGCACCTGCGCGGTGGCGTCCTGCTCAGCGATAGCACGGGTAAACTCAGCCGCCTTAGCCGGGGTGCGGGTAATGAGATAGGTAGTCATAGCTCTAGGCACCGCCTTCAAGACCGGCGAGAGCGGCAGCGCCCATACCCAGCAGGTCATCGGCAGCCTGGGTGCCGAGGAAGGCGGCGGCTTCTACCGACAGGGTCTCTGTCTGCACGGTGTGCCGCAGCAGCTCGGTGCCGTCGGGATTAGCCACAGCGATGTTAAGGACGAGCTGGCCAGCGTCCACCAGGGCGTAAGCCCCAATAGGGGCGGTGCAGCCCGCTTCAAGGCGGCGGAGCAGGGCGCGCTCAGCGGTCACAGCCAGCTGGGTCTCGGTGTGGTTGACAGCAGCTACAGCCTGCCCCAGCTCTGTTTGCTCGCCTGCATCGTCGGTACGAATTTCGATAGCGAGAGCTCCCTGGCCGGGAGCGGGCACAACCCTGTCGACCCCCAGGTACTCAGTGATGGTCTCTGCAAGACCCAGACGGTGCAGACCGGCAGCAGCCAGCACAACCGCATCGCAGTCACCGGTGATAGCGCCAAGCTTCTTCTCACCGTGCAGGCCGTGGGCACCCACCCCGTAGTGCTCATTGCCAGCCACACGGGCCAGGCGGGTACCCACATTACCGCGGATATCAACAATGGTGAGGTCAGGACGGATAGCCAACAGCTGGGCGGCCCGACGCGGCGACCCCGTGCCCACACGGGCACCAGCAGGCAGGGTATCGAGGGTCAGACCGTCCCGGGCGCACAGGGCATCGCGGGGGTCCTCCCGCTCCGGGGTAGCAGCGACGGTCAGCCCCGGGCAGGGCGCACTGGGCAGGTCTTTCAGGGAATGGACGGCCACATCCACTCCCCCATCAAGCAGGCGGGCGCGCAGAGTCGCAGCAAAAACACCGGTACCACCCAGCTGAGACAGGGGGCCGGTGAGCACATCTCCCTCAGTTTTGACGGTGACGGTCTCTAGCTCAATGCCGGTCGCCTCCCGCATACGCTGAACAGCCCAGCCAGTCTGGGTGGTCGCAAGAGCCGACCCGCGCGTACCTACGGTAAATGTTCGAGCTGCCAATGAGCGTCCTTTCGTGCAATCTTTATCTGAAATCTTTAAGCCACCGTGTTGTAGAGGGGGCGCGGGGACGCGCTTGGAGCCGACTGGCTGGGGCTGGCATGAATTGAGCGAGCGCCCCAGCGCGAGCTCAAGAAGGTTAGTCGGCAAAAGCGCGTCCCCGCGCCCCCGAGCTAGAAGCAAGATGGAAACGGCGCACGCTTACGCACCGCACCAACTTGCCCCTGCCGCCTACCAGTCCAGCCTACTAGCCCTTGTAATCAGCAATCACCGGCTTCTCGGAGCCGGGGCGCTGGGACTTGCAGCAGTCGGGGTTGCAGGCGTCGAACCAGCCGTTTCCGCCGCAGACGGAGACGCGGGCTGCCTGTACGCCGTCGGCGTCCTGGGCGGGGGCGGTGGAGGCGACGCGTTCGGCAATCAGCTGGCGTAGGCCCTCAACGTAGGCGGGGTGGGTGCCGGGGGTGGGGGTGCGGGTTGCCGCGAAACCGAGGCGCTTGCAGGTGTCGAGGGCTTCGGTGTCGAGGTCCCATTTGACTTCCATGTGGTCTGAGACGAAGCCGAGGGGCACGAGCACGATGCCGTCGACCTTACCGTCGAGGGCTTCGAGGGCGTCGTTGACGTCGGGTTCGAGCCAGGGCATGGAGGGCGGGCCGGATCGGGACTGGTAGACCAGTTCCCAGTCGACTTCATCGAGGAGGGCGGGGTCAACGGCCTGTACACCGGCGAGGACGGTGCGGGCAGCTTCCAGGTGCTTTTCGACGTAGGCGGAGCCGCCTTCGTAGTCGACGCCGCGGGGGCCTGCCTCGTTGGCGGCGCTGGTGGGTACGGAGTGGGTGCAGAACATGATGCGGATTTTTCCGTTACCCGCGGCAGCCTGCTGGGCGGCAGCAAGCTGGGCACGGACGTCCGCGAGCCCCTCGACTAGGCCGTCGATGAAGGGCTGGATGAAGCCGGGGGTGTCCCAGAACTGGCGGACCTTGTCGATCTGCAGTTTGCCGTCTAGGCCCAGCTTTTCGAGGGCGATTCCGTAGTCTTCGCGGTACTGGCGGCAGGAGGAGTAGCCGGGGTAGGCGCTGGTAGCCAGCACAAGAATCTTGCGTTTTCCCTCGTCATAGGCCTTCTGGACTACATCGTTGACGTAGGGCTCCCAGTTGCGGTTAGCCCAGGTGATCTCGATGTCCGGGCCCTTTTCGGCCATAGCCTCGCGCAGGGCGGCCAGCAGGGCGCGGTTCTGCTCGTTGATGGGTGAGACGCCGCCGTTGGCCCGGTAGTGGGTGGCGACTTCTTCCAGGCGTTCGTCGGGGATGCCGCGGCCGGCGGTGACGTTGCGCAAGAAGGGGATGACGTCGTCCTGCCCTTCGGGGCCGCCGAAGGAGGACAGGATCACCAGGTCATAGTCCTGCGGGGCGGACGCGCGGGGGCGGGTGAGAGTGCGCTCGCTGGTGTAGGTGCCGATGGTGCTCTCATCGAGTACGGCCGGGCCGTTGGAGGCGGTGTTGGCCGGGTCGGTCTGGTTGGGGATGATGTCGTTAGGGAGCTGGACGGTCATTATGCGATCACCTGGGCAACCTCGGCGGCCTCAATGCGGCGGCCGGTGTAGAAGGGAACTTCTTCGCGCACGAAGTGGCGGGCTTCGGTGTTGCGGAAGGAGCGCATGAGGTCAACGAGGAGTACCAGTTCGGGAGCTTCGAGGGCGATGAGCCATTCGTAGTCGTTCAGGCCAAAGGTAGCGATGGTGTTGGGCAGCACCTCAGGGAAGTCAATGCCCTTCATACCGTGGTTTTTCATGACCTCGCGGCGCTTTTCGGGGTTGATGGTGTACCAGTCGTAGGAGCGCACAAAGGGGTAGACGCAGACCCAGCGTTCGGGGGCGATGCCCTTGGCGAAGGTGGGGGTGTGACCGGCTGAGAATTCGGCGTCGCGGTGTACGCCCATGGTTGACCAGACAATCTTGGTGCCCGAGAAAGCTGCGGTGCGGCGGAAGCTGCGGATTGCTGCCTGCAGGTCTTCGGGCACAGCACCGTGAACCCAGACCATCACGTCAGCGTCGTTGCGCATGGCTGAGACGTCGTAGAAGCCGCGGGTAATCACGCCCTTGGCTTCGAGCTCAGCAACCAGGGCTTCGAGTTCGGCGGTTGCCTCAGCGCCGGTAGCGGCGGGGTCAGCTGCACCTTCGCGGGCAAAAACGGTGTAGAGGGCGTAGTGGAACTGGCTGTCGCCTTCGGCTACTTCGCCGGGGCGCTGGCCCTGAATTTTGCCGGCCGCGTCCTTGGAAGTGGGCATGGGCGGACGGCCGCCGTGGCCGCTACCGCCGTGGCTATAAGCGCCATGGCCAGCTGAGCCGTGGCCTGCGCTGCCGTATGAGCTGGCGCTGTGGGGGTGTTCTGCAGGGTTACCGTGGTGTGACATGGGGTTACCTTTCGATGTGGGACGTTGAAGGCGAGTAGCCGCTACTTAGTCAGTAGCTGATGAGTCGGTGTTTTTCTGGATGAAGCGCCCCAGGTGCTCCTGGGTGTCTGCGGTGACGGCCGCCAGGCCGGTTCCGGCAATCCAGGCGCCGACGGCGGTGGCACCTGGCAGGTCGGCGAGGGCCGAGCGGAAGGCGGTAACGCGGTCCCTGTGCCCCGGCGTGGTGGAGGGCAGGGCGCTGCGCCAGCGCACGACGTCCGCTGCGACCAGGTGGCTCTTGGTGATGGGTACGCCCAGCAGGTGGCCTGCGTCGTGCAGACCCAGGGTGACCAGCTGGTCATCGTGCAGGGCCAGTTCTGAGAGCGGTGAGGTGTCGTGGTCCTTGCCGCGCCCGTAGGACAGGCGTACCACGTGGCGCCCTTCCCCTGCCCGTTCTGCGACCCAGGCCCACTTTGCGGTGGCGTGGGTGAGGGCCTTGGCGCGGACGCCGGTGGCAGCTTCGCTCACCAGCAGGCCGGTACCGCGCGGGGCGGTATCGAGGGCTGGCTGGTCGAGCACCAGGGAGACCAGGGCGACTTCGGGGCCGGGGGCAACGGCGGGCAGGGCGGACGCCGGCAGGTGGGGGCCAAGCAGCCGGATAGAGGTCTGGGCATCGGTGGCAACGACCAGTAATTCACCGCGGATCATGGCTGACTTTTCGCCGTATTCGGGCTGACGCTGGATAGCCGTCCAGCTACCGGTCACGGGGTCGCGGTCCACGGCGATAGTGTCGAAGCCGCTCACAATACGCACGCGCTGGCGCAGCAGATCATCGACCAGGGCTTCGGAGAGCTGGTTCATGCCCCCTTCGATTCCAGCAACCTGGGAGCCTGCTGGTGAAGCAGCTCGAAGGCGGGCGCTGGCTGCGGTAAGGGAGCCGAGCTCTCGCAGGCCGGTCAGCAGGCCCGGGGCGATGGTGGCAATTTCGAGCTGGTCGGGGTGTACCGAGTGCACACCGGATACCACCGGGGCTACCAGCTGGTCGAGCACCTGCTGGCCCAAACGCACCCGCACCAGCTCACCCAGGGTTTTGGCGTTAGACCCGGCTGAGCGCGGCAGCACGGCATCGAGCTTGGCGCGGCGATAGCCTGCCCGGCCCAGAATTTTCTTGAGGGCCGGGTCATCGAGGCTACCGGGAATGCCCAGAACACCGGTGGACGGTGAGGGGTAGGGCCCGGTGGGTAGGTAGAGCCAGGAGCCAAGAGGCTCGGGCATCACGATGCGGTCACTCAGCCCCAGGTCGGTCAGCAGGTTGCGGACGGCGTCGGTACGGGTTGCAAAGGACTCAGCACCGGAATCCAGCACCAGGCCAGCTAGCTGGTGGGCACCTACAGCACCTCCCAGGTGGCTTTCCCGTTCAACCAGGGTGACTTTCTTACCGGCGCGGGCTAGTTCGCGGGCTGCGAGCAGGCCCGAGATGCCGCCGCCAATCACCAGGGCGGTGTTGTGCAGGTGCTGGTGCTGTGCCATGGGGTTCTTTTTCCTAGCCTTTGCGGGTTGAGGTGTGGATGTAGTCGACCAGGCGGGTCAGGACGGTGGGGTCGGTGGTTGGGGGCACCCCGTGCCCCAGGTTGACCACGTGGGCCGGGGCGCAGCGTCCTTCTTCAAGAACCGCATCGGTGTGGGCGGCAAGGGCCTCCCAGCCCGAGGCGAGCAGGGCCGGGTCAATGTTGCCCTGTAGCACGATGCCGCCGCCCAAACGGCGCTGGGCTTCGGAGAGGGGCAGGCGGTAGTCAACACCGATGACGTCGGCGCCGGCTTCAAGCATGGCGGGCAGCAGCTCGGCGGTGCCGGTACCAAAGTGGATGCGGGGCACCCCGTAGTGTTCAACGGCTGCGAGGGTGGCTGCGGAGTGGGGCATGACGAAGCGACGGTAGTCGGCCTCGCCCAGGGACCCTGCCCAGGAGTCGAAGAGCTGCACGGCTGAGGCACCCGCCTCAATCTGGGCAGCCAGGAACTGGGCTGAGGTGCGGGCGGCCCAGGCACCCAGGGCTTCCCAGGCTTCGGGGTCGGCGTGCATCATGGTGCGCGGACGCAGATGGTCGCGGGAGGGCCCGCCCTCTACCATGTAGGCGGCCACGGTGAAGGGGGCACCGGCAAAGCCGATGAGCGGGGTGGAGCCCAGCTTTTCAACGGTCAGGGCGACAGCTTCTCGAATGGGGTCGAGGGCGGAGTCTTCGAGTTCGGGCAGGTTCTTAATATCGTCGAGGGTGCGGACGGGGGCATCGAGCACGGGGCCGCGCCCGGGAACGATATCGACACCCACACCGGCTAGCTTCATGGGGATGACGATATCAGAGAAGAAGATACCGGCATCGACCTTGTGGCGGCGCACCGGCTGAACCGTAATTTCTGCGGCCAGCTCAGGGTTGAGGCAGGAATCCAGCATGGGAATTCCCTCGCGAATTTCGCGGTACTCGGGCAGGGAGCGTCCTGCCTGGCGCATAAACCAGACCGGGGCGTGCTCGGCTTCGCGCCCGGTCAGGGTACGAATCATGACTGACTCGCCAGTACCGGCGGTCTTCAAGGGGTGGGTAGCGGGCAGGTGGGCAAGCTGCTCGTCGGTGAGCAGGGGGCGCTGACGCAGCGCTGATGACACGGTCTGACTCATATACACCATTCTGCCAAGTTTAAAGCACAACTTTAGAGACAACCTGTCACCAGACCCCAACAGGGAGCTGTCTATAATAGAGTCGTCGTGACTATTTTCAGCCTTGTAGCATCGCATCGCTCCGTCGACCTCACCACCGTGGCTTATCTCAGCGAAGGCGTTGAGAAAATCCACCGGGATCTTGAACGCACCGGCATTCGTGGTGAGGTGATTTTGTCTACCTGCAACCGCTTAGAGCTCTACGCAGAGATTCCCAGCAAGCCGGGGGCCACCGACCAGAACATCGCCAACGATGTTGCTACCGCCTCAGAGCACATTTTTGACCTGATCTCCCAGCGGTCCGGGCTTTCCTACGACCTGGTAGAAAACAGTTTTGATGTGCTGGTGAATACCGATGCGGCCCACCACCTCTTCACTGTGGCCTCAGGCCTAGAGTCGGCTGTTGTGGGTGAACGCGAAATCACCGGCCAGGTGCGCCGCGCTCTATCTCTCTCCCAGGAGCAAGGACGGGCCACCGGCAACCTGGTGCGCCTCTTTGAACACGGTGCCCAAACTGCCCGCCGGGTCGGCCAGCAAACCATGCTGGGCTCCCGGGGCCGCTCCATCGTGTCGGTTGCCCTGGATATGGCCGACGACATCGCCGACAAAACCTGGGAGAACCGCCGGGTTCTGGTCTTTGGTACCGGCGCCTACGCCGGGGCCACCGTAGCTGCCCTCCATTCTCGGGGGACGACCGATATCTGGATATACTCCCGCTCAGATCGTGCAGCCACTTTTGCCGACAAACGCGGGGTACAGGCAGTGCCCCACGGGGAACTGCACGAACAGATGGCAGCGGCCGATATCATCATCGGCTGCTCGGGTGGCGCCTCCCCCATGCTCCCCATCGAAATCCCCGCCGGCAAGCGCGTCATCCTTGATTTAGCGCTCTCCCGCGACTTCGCCCCCGAGGTAGCAGACCTACCCGAGGTAGAACTCATTACCCTCGAATCTGTGCGCCTGGCCGCCCCCGAAGAGACCGTAGAGTCCGTGCACACTGCCCGCACAATTGTGGACGAAGCCGCCTCAGAATTCTCCATTAAAGAGAAAGCCCGCAGCGTCGACGCTGCTATTGTTGCTCTCAGACAACACACCATGAGCGTACTCGACGCCGAGCTCGCTAAGGTGCACAACCAGTACGGGTGCACCGCAGCAACTGAACAGCTTGAACTCGCAATGCGCCGCATGGTCAAGTCCCTCCTGCACACCCCGACCGTCCGCGCCCGAGACATGGCACGCGAAGGCCGGGTAGACGACTATGTAGCGGCCCTCGAAGCCCTCTACGGAATCGAAGTGCAAGAAACCCCCGAAGAGGCCGAGCCCCAAACCGACGCCTCCTAGCAGGCAGGCACCCCACCAGCCGCGACCCCGTCCGCCCACCACCCCAAAGGTTCGGCAGCAACGATGTCTACCACCATATTTTCAGCTGACTCCGACCCCGGCGACCCCATCGACCCGTCCGGGGCCTCCCGTCTGCCCAAAGACCTGCGCCGCCAGCAGCTCATCGGCAACGCCGTGCGTGTTTTTGCTTCCCAGGGCTACCACGCCACCACCATGGACCACATCGCCACCGCCTCTAATGTGACCAAGCCCGTGCTCTACCAGCACTTCACCGGCAAACGCGACCTCTACCTGGCCGTACTCGATGAACAAATCAACAACCTCATGACCCAGCTGGTGCAGCCCCTCTACACCACCAAGGTCAACCGCGAACGAGTGCAGGGCGTCATTGGCGCCTTCTTCAGCTTTGCCCGCAATAATGTGGCAGGCTACCGCGTCATCTTTGAATCCGATATTCAGAACGACTACGCGGTGCAAGAACGCACTGAGACCATGCACATCACCATCGCCAAGCGAATCGCCGAGGTACTAGCGCCCAATGCGGGCATGCCCTTTGAAGAGGCCCTGATGACGGCCCGCATGCTCACCGGCATGGTGCAGGCAGCTGCCCACATGGTCATCGGAACCGATGCCTCACCCCAGCAGCTTGCAATGGCTGAGCGTGCGGTCTTCCGGCTGGCCTGGGGCGGTATCTCCATCATCGATGAAGATTGGGAGTAGCGCCCCCGCCGTTGCAGCCTTTTTCTCCCCTGTCAGCTCAGACCGAAACCCCGCACCTTTCCTGCCCCTACTCACGTAAACTGGTGGGCAGAGACCCCCTGCAGTCAGGTAGGGAACCATCGAAAGGAAACCTCATGGAAATCAAGATTGGCGTTATCAACGTGCCCAGCCAGGTCGTCATCGACACCGACGAAACCGCCTCAGACGTCCGCGCCAAGGTCGCTGCGGCTCTTGAGCAGGGCGGCATCCTGGAACTGACCGATTCTAAGGGTTCCACCACCCTGGTTCCGGCCGCTAACATCGGCTATGTCGAGCTGGGCGCTGAAACCAAGCACCGCATCGGCTTCGGTATCGGCCAGTAACACCGGGCTTACTCAGCCAGAGGGGCCCCGGGAGTTTGACGCAAAACTCCCGGGGCCCCTCTTACATTTACGGCACTTGGCGGTAGAATAAAGAAGTTATTTGGTTGCCCGGTCGTACCATCCGTATAGACTCACCTGCCTTTAGCTCTCCCGCCCAACGCTCTGCAAGCGTCCGCCCGGCGGTTGATAGAGCTTCTTTGTTGCATGAAAACCCACGATCGGCTTCCTCGTTTGCCCCGGGCCGGGGCCTCACCCTATAAGGAACACGATTCGTGACTAACCCTGATACCACTAAAACTTTCGCCGACTACGGCGTGCGCCAAGACATTGCCGATGCCCTCGCCGAGAAGGGCATCGTCTCCCCCTTCCCCATTCAGGCCCTGACCCTACCGGTGGCCCTGTCTGGCCAGGACATCATCGGTCAGGCTAAGACCGGTACCGGTAAAACCCTGGGCTTTGGTCTGCCTGCCCTGCAGAGTGTTGCTGTCCCGGGTTCGGATGCTTTCAACCAGCTTCCCGCCCCCGGTGCGCCCCAGGCCCTGATTATCGTTCCCACCCGTGAACTGGCTATCCAGGTGGGCGATGACCTCTCTGTTGCTGCCTCAAAGACCGGCGTGCGAGTAGCAACCCTCTACGGCGGCCGCCCCTACGACACCCAGGTCAAAGAACTGGAAAAGGGCGTTGAGCTGATCGTGGGCACCCCGGGCCGCCTGATTGACCTGCACCGCCAGAAGTACCTCAACCTCACCCAGATTAAGATTGTGGTACTCGATGAGGCAGACGAGATGCTTGACCTGGGCTTCCTGCCCGATGTGGAGCGTATTCTCTCAGCCGTGCCCGAGGTACGCCAGACCATGCTCTTCTCGGCGACCATGCCCGGGCCGGTCCTGACCATGGCCCGCCGCTACATGAGCCGCCCCATGCATATCCGCGCCGAATCCGGCGAAGAAGAGACCATGACTAAGGCCTCGATTCGCCAGGTTATTTACCGGGCCCACCCCCTCGATAAGGACGAGCTGGTCGGCCGTATTCTGCGCGCCGAGGGCCGGGGCCGCACCGTCATTTTCACCAAGACCAAGCGCTCCGCTGCCAAGCTCTCTGATGAGCTGACCGCCCGAGGTTTTGCGGCCGGCGCTATTCACGGCGACCTCAACCAGGGTGCCCGCGAGCAGGCCCTGCGGGCCTTCCGCAACGGCAAGATTGACATTCTGGTTGCAACCGATGTGGCAGCCCGCGGTATTGACGTTGAGGACGTCACCCACGTCATCAACTACCAGTGTCCCGAGGACGAGAAGACCTACCTGCACCGTGTGGGCCGCACTGGCCGCGCGGAGAAGGAAGGCACCGCCGTCACCCTGGTGGACTGGGAGGACGTACCCCGCTGGAAGCTGATCAACAAGGCCCTGGAGCTGGGCGTAGATGAGCCTGTTGAAACCTACTCTTCTTCCCCCCACCTCTTCACTGACTTGGGTATTGCCAAGGGAACCAAGGGCCGTCTGCCTAAGGAGGAGCGCACCGCAGCGGGTCTGCAGGCTGAAGAGGCTGAGGACTTTGGTGGCGCACCTGCTCGTGAGAAGCGCCAGGGGCGCGGTGGCCGCGGGGATCGTCGCGGACGGTCGGGCTCCCGTTCTCCGCGCCGCGAGGGCTCACGCTCTGGCGGTGAGGGCCGGGGGCAGAAGCGCGATGATCAGCGTGGCGGTCAGAGCGGGGAGGCTGATTCTAAGCCGCGCCGTCGCCGTACCCGCCGGGTTGAGGGTGAAGCCGGGCAGGAGCGTCCGGCCCGCCGCCAGCGCCAGCAGAAGCCTGCTGAAGCGGCTGAAGGTAGCCAGCAGGGTGAAGGCCAGCGCCGCCGTCGCCGCCGCACCCGCCGGGTAGAGGGCAGCGACAGCTAACCCCTAGGTACCATTTAAATCAGAAATGACCAGCAACTAGCTGGTCATTTCTGATTTAAATGGTACTCACAAGAGCTTATTCGTTTATGAAGGTGAAGCATGCTCGCAGCGAAGCTGCTGGCTCGGCGGCTGGCGTGAATCGCCCTTGTGAGCGAAGCGAACCATGCGAGAGGGTCGGCAGCGAGCGTGAGCATGCGGAACCGCCAGCGAACAAGTCACCCTACCCTAGCGGGTGGCGCGGGCCTGGCCCTCTGCGTAGCCAGCGGCCGACTGAATACCCACCACGGCTCGCTCGGCGAACTCCTCAATGGAGGCAGCACCGGCGTAGGTGAAGGATGAGCGGACGCCCGAGATAATCGAGTCGATCTGATCTTCTACGCCGCCGCGCCCCTCGGGCAGGTAGATTCGGGCTGATGAGATGCCCTCTTCGAACATTTCACGGCGGGCCTTTTCAAAGGCTTCGGTCTTGGAGTTGCGGTTGATGACCGCGCGGCGGGAGGCCATGCCGAAGGATTCCTTGTAGAGGCGACCGTCGGCGTCCTGCAGTACGTCGCCGGGTGACTCGTAGGTGCCCGCGAACCAGGAACCGACCATGACGTTGGAGGCACCGGCGGCCAGGGCCAGGGCGACGTCGCGGGGGTCCTTGATACCGCCGTCCGCCCAGACGTGTACGCCCAGCTTCTTGGCTTCGGCGGCGCATTCCAGTACGGCGGAGAACTGGGGTCGGCCCACGCCGGTCTGCATGCGGGTGGTGCACATGGCGCCGGGGCCAACGCCGACCTTGATGATGTCGGCTCCTGCTTCTGCCAGGTCGCGGACGCCCGCGGCGGTGACCACGTTGCCGGCGGCTACGGGGATGGAGGGGTTGAGGGCCTTGACCTTCTTGAGGGCTTCGATCATGGTTTCCTGGTGGCCGTGGGCGGTGTCGACCACGAGCACATCGGCACCAGCCTCGATCAGGGCGGCGGCGCGACCTGCTACATCGCCGTTGATGCCAATCGCAACGCCGATGCGGAGCTTGCCATTGGCGTCGGTGGCAGGTTCGTAGAGGCTGGCGCGCAGGGCGGCCGAGCGAGTCAGCACGCCGACCAGCTTGCCGTCAGCATCCACAACGGGGGCAACCTTGCGGGACTTCTCGTGCAGAATATCGAAGGCTTCACGCGGGGTGACGGTGTCGGGCAGGGTGAGCAGTTCGGTACTCATCAGGTCTTGTACCTGGTCAAAGTTGTCTGCCCCGCGCAGATCCTTGGGGGTAATGACGCCGATGGGGGTTTCGCCGTCCACGACGATAGCGGCCCCGTGGGCACGCTTGGGCAGTAGATGGCGCACGTAACCTGCGGTGTGGTGGGGCTTGACGGTGATGGGGGTGTCGAAAATCAGGTGGGAGTTTTTGACCCGTTTGATGGTTTCGGCGACGATGTCGGTGGGAACGTCCTGGGGAATGATGGCGATGCCGCCGCGGCGGGCAACGGTTTCAGCCATGCGACGGCCGGAAACGGCGGTCATATTAGCGATAACCAGGGGGATGGTGGTGCCGGTTCCATCGGCGGTGGAGAGGTCTACGCCCATGCGGGAACCTACCGCGGAGCGGGAGGGAACCATGAACACGTCGTTGTAGGTGAGGTCTGTTTGAGGGGTCATGTCGTTGAGAAACTTCATGTAATCCAGCCTACGCCTGTCACTTCTTAGGTCTTGCAAGGACGGCGGGGATTAGCTAATAGCCAAAGTGATGCAAAAATCTCTCCCCAAGCCTCTGTGAACTGCGCTATACTCAACATCAGATAATTTATTTAGGTTCAAAATAAATACTTTGGCTCTACCGATTGGATGCTAAAAGATGGCAAGCATTAAGTTCTCCGACGTCACCTGCCGATATGACGGCGCTGACCGCGACTCCGTCTCTCACCTCAACCTTGATATTGAAGATGGTGAGTTTCTAGTACTGGTTGGCCCTTCGGGGTGCGGCAAGTCAACCGTGCTACGTATGCTCGCTGGCTTGGAAGATGTCAGTTCCGGCAGTATTCATATCGGAGATAAAGACGCCACCAATATCGACTCGCGAGACCGTGATATCGCTATGGTTTTCCAAAGCTATGCGCTCTATCCCCATATGAGCGTGCGCGACAACATTGCTTTCCCTCTCAAGATGGCGAAATACCCTAAAGACAAGATGAATCGCCGTGTCGAAGAGGCCGCTAAGTTACTTGATCTCACCCAGTACCTTGACCGCAAGCCCAAGGCCCTCTCAGGCGGTCAGCGCCAGCGCGTTGCCATGGGCCGCGCTATTGTGCGGGAGCCGCAGGTTTTCCTTATGGACGAACCGCTCTCAAACCTCGATGCTAAACTGCGTGTGCAGACCCGCACCCAGATCTCAGAACTTACTACTCAATTGGGCGTCACCACCGTCTACGTCACCCACGACCAGACCGAAGCAATGACTATGGGCGACCGCGTTGCTGTACTCAAAGAGGGCATTTTGCAGCAGGTAGATACCCCTGCGAACCTCTATAACCACCCGCGCAATGAGTTTGTCGCCGGTTTTATCGGCTCACCCTCAATGAACATCCTCAAGTGTTCAGTTGAAAATGGCCGAGCAAACCTTGACCATGCCTCCGTCACATTACCCGAGGGCGTACAGCGTTCTATGGGCATAGCGCATAAGACAATCCACCTGGGAGTGCGACCTGAAGATTTCAGAGTCGTCAATGAAGGTGAAGGCTTCGCTGTTCACGTTGACTTGGTAGAAGAGCTGGGCGCAGATTCCTACATCCACGCATCACTCCCATCACGATCCCCCATTCAGCTTCAAAGCCCCAACGTCGAACGTCCAGCGCAGATTATCATTCGAGCCGAGGGCAATAGCCCCTACCGACGCTTCGATACTATCTACATCGCTCCAACCGGAAAATGTCACTTCTTCGATGCAGAAAGCGGTGAAAACCTAGAACTGATTTAGGCATAGAAAAATAAGGGGCGCACCATCAGGTGCGCCCCTTAACTTCGTCCGATTTTTTACTCAATCTATAGCAAACAACCCAACTCAGCTTTCTAAAGCAGTCTCACGAACCCGCTTGATAGCTGCCTGCACAGCCCCAAGACGTACCGCGTCTTGCCCCACAGGCGATACCGTCACCTGCACCCAGGGTGCATAGAGATATTCCTGGATACGCTCTTGGATCGCTTCTGTTCGTCCCTTAAAAAGGCTTCCTGCCACTCCTGAAAGCAACACGTTGTCAAGGTCAAGAGGACCAACCAGAACAGCACAGACACGCGCAACTATATCAACAAGCTGATCAAATTTTTCTAAAGCAACCGCATCATGTCTTTCCACTTCTGCAAAGAAATCCAGAGCTGTGACCTGCTGAGATTTCCATTTAGCGAGCGAGGTAGGTTTTTCTGCGTGGTGTTCAATAGCGTCTTTAGCTAGGTGACGAGCACGAGCAAGTAATCCAACTGTTGACTCCACGCCATCGACGATCTCGAGCACGCGTAGCTCACCCGCCCCGCCGTGGCGCTGCCTTAGCAGCTCTCCATTCAAGATAATTCCGGACCCAAAGCGCGCTCCTGCTAAGAGAGTAGCAAATGAACGTTCTTTAAGCTGCGGGTCAGCTTGTAAATCCGCAATTGCAGCGAGATTAGCATCATTTTCGACGGCCACTTCCCAGCCTTCATCAGCCCAAAGCGCATTGAGATCAGGGTTCATTAGCCCCCAGTAGTCATTATGTCCCGACGGAGATGTACCATCGATAGCCACCGGAGCTGGAATACCAATTACTGCTACAGACACTTCATGCGTTTCGACCTCCGCAGCACTCAGTGCCTGATGAACGGTATCAATTATGCTTTGACGGCGTGCCTCACCGTTCTTCCATGAGCTGGGAAAGCTGCGGTATACACCTCCAAGTTCATGACCCAATAAATCAGCGACGGTAGCAGAAATATGATGTTCCCCAGCGTCCACTCCAACAACAAGGGTTTTACGGTAGTTGAATCTATATCGTTTAGCGGGGCGCCCCGCAGAATACTCTCCTACTTTCCGGGTATCGTCAGCTGCATTGACCCATCCTAGTTCAATCAGATCTTTGCACAGTGAGAGCACAGTAGCGCGGGTTAGATCAGCAGTTTCCATCAGTTCGCTAGCGGTACAGGGAGGGAGCACCCACATGTAGTCCAGAATTTGCTGCATATTACCTCGACGCTGCAGCGTCTGCGCAGATTTTGATTGCGGCACAAAAACTCCTTCTCTTAGACACCATCTTAAACCATTGCCACAACTTTATTTAGAGGCTATATTTAGTAGTGATTGGAATATATGTTTTAGACCACAGGGGGCATAGTGGTACCTATTATCACTCAACGAACCATCTCCCGGCGCACCGTCTTTACGGCCGGCGCTCTGGGCCTTTTCAGTCTGGGAGCAACCGGGTGCGCTCCGTCCAAGCCAACCATTACGCTCTACCAAAGCAAGCCCGAAGTAATCCCTTATTTCAGGGATCTCATTGCGCAGTTCAACGAGACCGTGGGTGATTTCAAAGTAGTCCACGATGCTACTTCAAGCCTTTCAGGTAGCTTCGCTCGAGGTAATCCGCCTGATGCTGGATGCCTTAATTACAACTATGAGATGGCTCGTTTTCAGGAGCGCGGTGAGCTGTCTGATCTCAGCGGCATGCTAGCAAACATCAATATCGCACCCGGCATCCAGGAACTCGTTGATCAGTACCCCACCTATCTCGGCCGCACCAGTGTCATACCTTATTCGATGATGGCTGCTGCAACTTTCTACAACAAAGACATATTCGATGCCCACGGGCTGGATATTCCTGAGACTTACTCAGAGCTTATCGATGTTTGCGAAAAACTCACCGCTGCGGGAGTAACCCCGTTCTACTTCACAACAGCAGATGCCTGGACCATCTCTCAGGGCATAGCAGATTACAGTATCGGTGGTTCGATTGATGTTGCAGACTTCTTTGCACAACTAAGAGCTCTGGGACAAGATGCTTCAGATGATTCTGAAGTCTCTTTCGCAAAGAATTTCAAGGAGCCTCTGGAAAAGGGGCTACAGCTAGCTCAGTACACCAATAAGGACGCTACATCTCGTGGATATGGTGATGGCAACCTAGCATTTGCAAATGGCGAAGCCGCCATGTATTTGCAAGGGCCGTGGGCTATTTCCGAGATTATGTCAATTAACCCCGATGCAAATATAGGTATTTTTCCTCTACCAATGACGGAAAACCCCGCAGACCGCAAGGTACGAGTCAATCTTGATTTGGCTTTATGGATTCCCGAAAAAGCCAGCCATCTTGAGTACTCTCGCCAATTGTTAGAGTATCTGCTAACTCCATCCATCATGGATGAATATAATGCAGCGAATAATGGCTTTGGAGTCCGTGAAGATTCCCCAGCAGTTACAGACCCTCGCCTGCAGGACTTACAGAAGTTTGTAGATGAAGCGGCATTCTATCAAGGTGCTTCTGTCTCAATTCCTAGAACTATCCCCTTCGAGAACTACATGCAAAGTATCTTTAGCGGTGGCAACCTCGAAGAAACCCTCAAAACACTCGACGGGGACTGGCAACGTACTGCCCGCCGTCAAGCGACTAATGAACAGTAAGGCGGCGGTGAAATAATGAGCTCAATTGCAACAATCGGGGCGAATAAAAAGCCCAAAAAAGTGAATCGGCTGTATTACTACTTCCTCGTTCCTTCACTGATTCTCTTCACGCTCAGCATCACTTTGCCTGCGTTGATGGGTATCTTCTACAGCTTTACAGACTCAATCGGTTTCGGAGACTACAATTTCGTGGGTCTCAACAATTACGCTGTACTGTTCAGTGATCCAGCGGTAGTCCGATCATATTTATTTACCATCGGCGTCTCACTGCTGACCGTTATTTTAACGAACATTATTGCCTTGCTGCTGGCTGTAGGATTGACTAGCCAGATTAAGTTCCGCACTACGCTACGCACTATGAGGCTTATTCAAAAGTCCCACCCGCAGCCAAAAACACCAACCCCCGCACCACCGCAAACACCCGCCCATACAACCCC
>NZ_JBHSTW010000014.1:0-30396 GCF_042660305.1 Rothia nasimurium | reverse complement strand
GGGCGAGTTGGTGTTCTGTTGTCATGGTGTTATTTTCTCCTGTTGGGGTTGGGAGGGTTTACACCGTTTTCCTGACAGTCCCTTTGTCTCCCCCGGAGACACAGTTGAAGTCGGCCAGACCGTTGGCATGGTTGAAATTATGAAGCAGTTCAACGAAATCAAATCAGAAGTCTCTGGAACCGTTGAGTCGGTTGAAGTAGAAAATGCAGCTCCTGTTACTCCCGGCATGGTGCTCGTCAAGGTGAGTGAAGGGTAATGTAATGCAGAAACTTTTTATCGCCAACCGTGGAGAAATCGCCCGACGTATTATCCGCACAGCTAAGTCCATGGGCATCAAGACTGTATTGGCTGTCTCTGAAGCTGATAGTGAGACCCCTGCAGCGCAAGAAGCTGATGAATGTGTTGTTGTAGGTCCAGCACTGGTTCAGCAGAGTTATTTAAACAAAGACGCTCTCATCCAGGCTGCTTTAGACTCGAAAGCAGATGCTGTACATCCGGGCTTTGGCTTCCTTTCAGAAAATTCTGACTTTGCGCAGAAAGTCATCGATGCAGGGCTTATTTGGGTGGGCCCCTCACCTACAACTATTAGCCTTATGGGCAATAAATCAGCTGCTTTAGAGGCTGCTAAGCAAGCCGGAGTTCCAGTTCTTGAAGGTTCAGACGGTCCCTTGCAAAACCTTGAAGAGGCACAAACTATAGCTGAGTCCATTGGCTATCCCTTGCTGGTGAAAGCCTCAGCGGGTGGTGGCGGCCGTGGTATCAGGCTGGTTGAAACGCCTGCTGACCTTATATCAACAATTGAGCTGGCTCAGGCAGAGGCTGAGGCAAGCTTCGGAGATGGAACCGTTTACCTAGAACGTTTTGTACGGACTGCTCGCCATGTTGAAGTGCAAATCTTTGGAGACGGAGAAAATTACATTCACCTTGGGGATCGTGATTGCTCCTACCAACGACGCTCACAAAAGGTACTCGAGGAAGCACCAGCTCCAAACCTCCCTGAAGATGTGCGCCAGGAGATTCGAGAGACATCGGTCAGACTGGCTGCGAACAGTGGTTACATAGGTGCAGGCACTGTGGAGTTCGTTTACGACACCGATAAAAAAGTTGCAGCCTTTATCGAAATGAATACACGTCTTCAGGTAGAGCACCCTGTCACCGAAGAAATTACTGGGCTAGATCTAGTTGAGCTTCAGTTAAGGGTTGCATCTGGAGAAAAGCTTTCCCTGCAACAAGATGACATTGCGTTCGAAGGAAGTGCTATCGAATGTCGACTCAATGCAGAGGACCCCTCCAATAACTTCTTTCCGAGCCCCGGCACCATAGCATCTATCAGCTGGCCACAGGGCGAGAACGTGCGCATCGATTCTGGGGTGGAAGCAGGATCTGAGATTTCCCCTTATTACGACTCAATGTTCGCCAAACTTATTGTGCGGGGCAGTGACCGTTCTGAGGCAATCGCCAACACTCTTCGTGCTCTTGATAGCCTCAAGATTGAAGGAATCAAGACAACTAAGCCTCTGCACCAGGCGCTGCTAGAAAGAGATGAATTTAAACAGGTCACTCATCACACTAAGTTCATCGAAAGTACCCCAGACCTACTCGAAAGGGAGCAGTAATGACTCAAACTACACAGCTCCGGGACAAGGCTCGTTACACTTTCGGTGGAGACGAATTCCTCTTCGTCGAAATTGACGAAGCTATGAGCCTTGCCGCAAATATACGCGCTATGGGCATCGCGAAGGGGCTCCAGAGCAAAGCTGTAGAAGGCATTGTAGAGATTTGTCCCGCCAACGCATCTCTATTGATTCGCTTTAACCCAGATATCCTAGCTCCTAGCGATCTTCGACAAATTGTTGAAAGCCTAGAAGAAGAAACTAAAAATACCGAGAATTTGACCTTTGAGTCTCGTGTCGTTGAAGTGCCTGTTTGGTATCAAGACAAATACACCAGCGAAGTCGTGGAACGGTTCCGCGAAGGCTATCACCAAGAGCCAAATCTTACTGATTTAGAATATGCAGCAAAAATCAATGGAGAGTCTTCCGTTGAGGATTTTATTCGCCGCCATCATGAAAACCCTTGGCTAGTGACTATGGTGGGGTTTGTGGCAGGTCTGCCCTTCATGTATCAGCTTGTTGAGGGCGAGCGCCAAATTGAAGTACCTAAGTATCTCAGCCCTCGCCCTTCTAGCACCCCGAAACTAACCGTAGGTCATGGTGGCTGCTTTGCCTGTATCTATTCTGTTGAGGGAGCGGGCGGCTATCAGATGTTCGGAGTAGCAGCTGGTCCTATCTTTGATCCATCTCAAAGCTTGCCAAATATGAAGGACTCCATGGTCTTTTTCCGCCCTGGAGACATCGTAAAGTTCAAGCCTGTTTCTGAGGAGGAATATATGCGTCTTCAGCAGGAAGTTGAAGCTGGAACTTTCGAATATAGGACCTATCCGGTGCAGTTTGATACATCTAAAGCGTTGGCTGACCGTGAACGGTACAATCGCGAACTTCTGGAGGTGCTCCATGGCCATTAAGATTCAGCAACCCGGTTTGCTTACATCGGTTCAGGATCGTGGTCGCACTGGCTACTATCACTTAGGTATCCCACAAGGTGGTGCGCTTGATCAGTACTCGTATGAGCTAGCTAATGCACTAGTAGGCAATCAGGGTGGTGAAGCAGCGCTTGAGTGTACCTATATGGGGCCTGCATTTGAGGTCCTCGATAACACTCAGATGGCTGTTACAGGTGCTCCGGTAGATGTTTTAGTCAATGGGAACCAGCAACCTACGTGGGCTACCATCGATTTGGTTGCGGGCGATATTGTAACTTTTGGTTATCTGACCCAGGGAGCCCGATTTTACATCGCTTTTGGTGGCGGCATAGACGTACCTGAAGTATTAGGAAGCCGCTCAACGTACCCACTAGGTGCGCTAGGTGGCTTTAAGGGGCGCAAGCTCGAAGCTGGAGATGAAATCCCAGTAGGAATTTCACACGATGTTCAGTACGAACTGGCAAGCGAATACCGCCCAGAATTTGGAGCAGAGTTTACCTACAGAGTTGTACTTGGTCTTTATGACCATCTTCTTGATGAGCAAGGAGTGAAGAACCTTACGGAAGAGGAATGGTCTTTAACTCCTGTAGCTGACAGAGCAGGACTACGTTTCGATGGGCCCGGTGTCAGCTGGAAGCCTCGTGTGCAGCCCTTTGGTGCTGGTTCTGACCCTTCCAATATCGTGGATGCCGGTTACGCTGTAGGGTCTATCCAGATTCCTGGCGGTTCACAGCCTATTATTCTTCATCGAGATGCTGTGTCTGGTGGAGGATACGCCATGGTGGCAACTGTGATAAGTGCTGATATGGATGCGGTAGCTCGTGCGCAGCCCGGCGCTAAAGTTCGTTTTGAAACGATAAGTGTTGAGGAAGCAGTTGAGCTGAGGCAGCAGGCTAAAGAGCAATTGCGTGCCGCTTTAGCTTCATTGAATACCTAGAAGACTGCTAGTGAAGGAAAGATAGGTAGGGCGGGTTCGCAGCGAAGCTGCTGGCTCGGGGCTGGCGTGAATTGCTCGTGAGCGTTAGCGAACCAGCAAGAGGGTCAGCAGCGAGCGCGAGCCTGCCCTACCGCAATGGCTATATTTCTATCGCGATAAAGCTCTCTTTCATGGCTCTCTCGGGAAGGTTGTCAGCTGTAGGCAGGCTTACGAGTACAGTAGATACGAAACATCCGCCTCGGCAAGGAGTATCAATGGCCGTTGATCCGCAGCACACCCAGATTAAAGAGACCGCCTTTGCGCTGGCCCGTAAGTTTGGGTGGGCCCTTGAGTACAACGGTGGGCTGGAGCTCGACGGTGAGTTTCTTGACGATGCTGACCTGTCGGTGGAGCGTTCCGAGGACGGCGTGCAGGTGGAGTATGTGCTCAATATCAGTTATGCCGATTCGACCGCCTACGGGTACACCCTCACGCGCGAGGCGGCGAGCGCGCCGGCGTCCGCTTTTGGGGTGGGCGCTTTTGGCCAGGACGCAGGCGGTGTGGCACCTGCACCCAGCAGCTTTGATGCGGGGGCGGGTTTTGGCCTGGGGTCTTTCGCTACAGAGGGTCTACCGGGTGAGAATGCGGTGACCCTGGCTGAGAAGTATTACATCACCACTTTGGCTGAGCTGATTGAGGCGGTGGAGGAGAAGCTGACCGCTCTGGCTCTCTAGAAAAGGTTTTTATGCCTTGCGCGTGCCTTCTACTGCGCCCCAACACCCAAAAGGTAAGGTTACTTAAAATTCCTTTGATTCCAGGAAGGTTGCCATGGCTGACTTTACCTACACCGCCGCTTACCCCTACGACGAAGACACCGTGCGCACCTGGTTTTTGCGCCCGGGTGCCCTGACTCGAGCAACCCCTCACTGGGCTGGCTCCGTCACCGAAGAAGGCACCCCGAACGAGCCGGGAAGTACCGCTCGTACCAGGGTGGCTCTGCCGCTGACCTCGGGCCTGCTGACCCTGCCGTGGGCAGCCCGCCATACCCGGGCGTCCGCAGATTCCTTCACTGACGAAATGGTCCGCGGCCCCTTTTCTTCCTGGGAGCACACCCACGATTTTCTGTCGACGCCGGGCGATACGGTGGTGCGCGATAGCATTACCTTCACAGCGCTTCCCACGCCGCCCGCACCCGCGGAAAAGGTAGGAGCTGCGGCTGAACGGCTTGCCCGGGCAGCGGCTCAAAAGCAGCTAGAGAAAGTTTTTGCCGCCCGCGAGCGCCGAATCGGTGCTGATCTTGATTTTCAGCAGCGCTATGAAAGTGACCCCCTGACGGTCGTGGTGGCTGGGGCGTCCGGCATGGTGGGGCACCAGGTGGTTGCCCTACTGACCGGGGGCGGGCATAGGGTGCGCACGCTGGTGCGCCGCGCACCCGAGGCTGAGCACGAGTTCCGTTGGGATCCGTCTGCTGGCGAGGTTGATACCGCCGCTTTTGAGGGTGCGGACGCCGTCATCCACCTGGGCGGGGCCAGCATCAACCAGCGGTTTACCGAGGAGAATAAGCAGAAGATTCTTGATTCCCGTGTTGAGTCCACAACCCTGCTGGCAACAACTCTGGCCGAGCTTGTGCAACAGAGGGGTGCGGACGCTACCCCGCAGGTTTTCGTCTGCGCTTCGGCGGTGGGGATTTACGGTACTGACCGGGGTGATGAGACGCTCACTGAAGAAGATAGCGCCGGGCGTGGCTTCTTGGCGGAGGTGTGCCAGGCATGGGAGGCTGCCTGTGAGCCTGCCCGCGAGGCTGGACTTCGAGTAGTTAACGTACGCACCGGCCTGGTGCAGTCTGCCCTGGGTGGCATGTTGCGCCTGCAGCTGCCGGCTTTTTTGAGCGGGACCGGGGGTTGGATTGGTTCGGGTGAGCAGGTGCAGAGCTGGATCAGCCTGGACGACATTGCCGGTATCTATGTGCACGCGGTGCTGACCGAGAAGCTGGAGGGGCCGGTGAACGCGGTGGCTCCCACGCCGGTAACGGCGAAGGCCCTGGCCAAGACGGTGGGTAGGGTGCTGCACCGCCCCGTCCTGCTCCCTATTCCGCCTGCTGTGCCTGCTCTGGCCCTGGGGCAGGAGGGAGTGAAGGAATTAGCGCTGGCAAGCCAGCGGGCCAGTGCCGATAAGCTCTTGGCTAGTGGCTACGTTTTCTTTGAGCCGGAATTGGAGCGGGCTCTGGCTCACGAGCTGGTTCGCTAGGGCTTTTTGTTCACCGAAATGTTACTGTAAACACCGGTAAGACGGCACGGAGCGGGCTATTCTGTTGAATGACACACATCATCATTCTCACCGAAAGATAAGCATGTCTTCTTCTCTCTCCCGCCGCCTTGCCGGCCTGGCAGCCAGCGGTGCGACCGTTGTTGCCCTGGTTGTTGCCCCCGTTCCGGGTGCAGGTGCAGCCGATACCACCACCCTGACCCTGCTGAACATTAACGATTTCCACGGTCGTATTTCTACCAGCATTGCTATGGGCCTGGCCAACACCATCCAGACCGAGCGTGCCGCTGCCACCGACGGCTCCCTGCTGCTCTCTGCTGGCGATAACGTAGGTGCCTCGCTCTACGTTTCCAGCGTGCAGAAGGATCAGCCCACCCTGGACTACCTGAACGCCCTGGGCCTCTCTGCCAGCGCCGTGGGTAACCACGAGTTCGACGCCGGCATGGATGACCTGGTTAACCGCATTATCCCTGCCTCCTCCTTCACCTACCTGGGCGCCAACGTCCTGAACGCTGACGGCACCCCTGCTCTGAAGCCCTACTACACCACCGAGGTCAACGGCACCACCGTGGCCGTCATTGGTGCTGTCACCACCGAGACCCCGCAGCTGACCGACCCCTCAGCGCTGGCGTCCGTACAGTTCACAGACCCCATCGAGGCTGTGAACAAGTACGCCGCCCAGCTCTCTGACGGCGATGCAAGCAACGGCGAAGCCGACGTGATTATCGCTGAGTACCACGAGGGTGTAGACACCTCAGCTCCCGAAGCTGACGCGATTATCAACCAGACCAGCGCCGCTGTGGACGCCATTTTCACCGGCCACACCCACGCCGAGTACGTCATTGACGGCACCGTTCCCGGCCAGGCAGGCAAGACCCGCCCCGTTATTCAGACCGGCAACTACGGCGATAACCTGGGCAAGGTTGTGCTGACCTTGGATGCCGAGAAGAACGTCACCGCCTACTCCTCTGAGCTGGTCAAGCGCATGAGCGCCCCCACCGCCGAGCAGATCGCAGCTGATCCCGTCCTGGCTAACGTGAACACCATCATCACTAATGCCAACGCCTACGCCACCGAGCAGGGCTCTGTGGTAGCTGGCCAGGTCAGTGCCCCTATCACCACCGGTTTTGACTCCGCCAAGGACACCCAGGGTGGCTTTGACATGCGCAACTACGAGTCCACCATGGGTCACCTGGTAGCGGATATGTACCTGGCTGCCGCTAACTCCACCGGCCGCACCCCCGCCGATATCGGCATCGTCAACCCCGGCGGTCTGCGCGATGAGCTACCCGGCGGCCTGCGCACCTCACTGGGCCTGGCCGTGAACAAGAATGTGCGCGTCATGGACATCGTCAACGTGACCCCCTTCGCCAACAACCTCTGGACCACCGAGCTCACCGGCGCCCAGCTCAAGACCGTACTTGAAGAGCAGTGGCAGCAGAACTCGGCAGGCGAGATGGCAACCCGCCCCTACCTGCAGCTGGGCTTCTCCTCAAACGTCACCTACACCTACACCGGCTCCCCCGACGCTGAGGGCTACGCAAGCCGCGGCTCCAACGTGCTCGATGTGTACGTCAACGGCACAAAGGTTGAGGACGCCGACACCTACACCGTCGCTATCCCCAGCTTCCTGCTGGGCGGCGGCGACAACTTCGGCACCCTCTCCCAGGGCGCTAACGCCAAGGACACCGCCCTGGTAGATTCGGACGCCTTCGTTGAATACTTCAAGAACGCTGGCACCGTTGACCCCAACTTCGCTAAGCAGGCTGTGCGCGTTGCTGATCTGGCTGAGAGCTACGACGTCAACGGCACCCTGGCCTTCTCCCTGTCTGACCTGAACGTCCGTAGCTACGGCGTACCCGCCCTGACCGAGCTGAAGGTGACCGTGGGTGGCATTGAGGTTGGCACCGTTGCTGTCGCTGAGGACGGCACCGCGGCAGTTTCCCTTGACCTGGCAGGTAAGGGCATCACCAACGGCACCCACGAGGTTGTTCTGACTGATGCGACCGGCGTTGCTGGCACCACCGTCCGCCTCTCAGCCAACTTCACCGGTGCGGTTGCCGAACCCACCCCTGCCCCCTCTGAAGAACCCACTCCCGCTCCTTCTGACGAGCCGACCGTAGCTCCTAGCTCCGAGAGCACTGTTGTTGCACCGGCCCCCTCAGCTACCGCTTTTGAGTACGAGAACTGCGCCGCCGTGTGGGATGACCTGGGTCGCTCCATCAAGTCCGACGAGGCAGGCTTCCATAAGGGCCTGGATGCTGATAAGGACGGCGTAGGGTGCGAGCAGGACCCCAACTACACCAACAAGGCTGAGGACGGCAGCGCCATCAAGTCCTCTACCTCTTCTTCGGGTAGTAGCTCCTCCGGCCGCCTGGCTAACACCGGTTTCACCGCCTCTATGGTTGCTGGCGCGGGCGCCCTGGCCCTGTTTGCCGGTGGCGCTGCCCTGGTAGCTAACCGCCGCCGCAAGGCCTAGAGGTTTACACCGCAGGCTCCACGCCCTAGAACGGTGAACACCTAGTCTGCCCTCGCAAAGGGACCAGATTACTCTGAATTGTATGTGTTGTGTACAAGGACTATCGGAGTAATCTGGTCCCTTTCTCTCTGCCCTGACCGCTACCATGGACACTATGCCCCTCGATGTCTTTTCCACCCCCGCCCTTTCCCTTACAGGCCTACTTGCGGCGGGCGTCCGCGCCGCTGAAGAAACCGGAACCCAGCTCAGCCTCTTCGGCTGGTTCTTCTATCCCCTACTCTTTCTTGCCATGGGCCTGGCCATTTTCTGCGTGCTCACCGTGCACCGCCAGCCCCACCTGAGTGAAATCCAGAAGCTCAAGTGGCTGCTCTTCACCCTTTTTATCCCTATCGTTGGCCCCCTAGCCTACTGGCTGCGCATGCGCGCTGACCGGCGCGAACTGGCTGAGTCCGCCAGCTCTCACTCTGAGAGCGAACCGGCGGCGCAGTAGGTAGCGCAAGAAGCGGGCAGGCGTAGAGTGAAAGGTGACAGCACCACCTCATTCAGGAGACTCTATGCCTATCACCGTCAAAGCCCTGCAAAAATTTGGCCCCGACCAGCCCTTCAAAGTCACCGAAATCGAGCGCCGTGACCCCCGCGAAGACGATGTGGTCATTAAAATCGAGGCAGCCGGTATCTGCCATTCTGATATCCACACCATCCGCAACGAGTGGGGCGAGGCCCACTTCCCCCTGGCTGTAGGCCACGAAATTGCGGGTACGGTTGAGGCTGTTGGCTCTGCCGTTACCAAGTTCAAGGTGGGCGACCGCGTGGGTGTGGGCTGCCTGGTCAACTCCTGCGGCGAGTGCGAGCAGTGCGCCGCCGGGTTCGAGAACAACTGCCTGAACGGGGCGGTGGGCACCTACAATTCCAAGGACGTGGACGGCAGCGTGACCCAGGGTGGCTACTCCCAGAAGGTCACCGTCAATGAACGCTTCGTTCTGCGTATTCCCGACGCCCTGGACTTCGACGTGGCAGCACCCCTGCTCTGCGCCGGTATCACCACCTACTCGCCCCTGGCCCGCTGGGGCGTTAAGCCCGGCATGAAGGTTGCCATCTTGGGTCTGGGCGGGCTGGGGCACATGGGCGTGCAGATTGCCGCCGCCATGGGCGCCGAGGTCACCGTGCTCTCCCGCAGCCTCAAGAAGGCGGACGCCGCCGCCAAGCTGGGTGCCGCCCGCACCCTGGCTACCACCGACGAGGGTTTCTTCACCGAACACCGCGGTGAGTTCGACCTGATCCTCAACACCATCTCTGCCCCCATCGACCTGGATTCTTACCTGGGTCTGCTTAAGCCCCGCGGTATCCTCTCGGTGGTGGGCCTGCCCCCGGAGGCCCTGGAGATTCACATGAACCGCCTAATTGGGGGCGGCAAGGTGCTCACCGGCAACAACATCGGTGGCATTCCCGAAACCCAGGAAATGCTGGACTTCTGCGCCGAGCACGGCATCGGCGCTGTGATTGAGAAAATCGGCGTGGACGAAGTTGATGCCGCCTATGAGCGTGTTGTAGATGGTGATGTGCAGTTCCGCGTGGTTATCGACACCGCAACCTTCGACAGCGCTGAGGTCAGCGCCTAGCCGGCCACCGGCGTCCTGATCTGGAAGTAGCTCAGACCCCGCCCGTCAAAGTGTGCGCGGGGTCTTAGCCTGCCTAGGGCCGCCGGGCAGTATTCTTAGGAACAAGACAACCTTTCATTCCCGAGGAGATTTCTATGGCCGGTGGTTTAGCGGCTCTCTTAGATGACGTAGCAGCTCTTGCCAAGCTGGCAGCTGCAAGCGCAGACGACGTGGCGGCAGCAGCTGGCCGCGCCAGTGTGAAGGCAGCCGGTGTGGTGGTGGACGACGCCGCCGTCACCCCGCAGTACGTGCGCAATATCGAACCCAAGCGCGAACTGCCCATCATCAAGAAAATTGCGATGGGCTCCCTGCGGAACAAGTTGCTCTTTATTCTTCCTGCGGCCCTGCTGCTGAGCCAGTACCTGCCCTGGATGCTCACCCCCCTGCTCATGCTGGGCGGCACCTACCTCTGCTTCGAGGGTGCCGAGAAGGTCATCGAGATGTTCTCCAAGAAGGAGCACGCCGAGGAAGAAGCCCCCGCCGTAGTGCAGGGTGAGGACGCTGAGAAGAAAATCATCTCGGGCGCTGTGCGCACCGACTTCATTCTGAGCGCCGAGATCATGGTGATTGCCCTGAACGAGGTTGCCTCTGAGGGCTTCTGGTCCCGCGCCGCTATCCTGGCTGTGGTCGGCATCGGCATCACCATTCTGGTGTACGGTGCCGTGGGCCTGCTGGTTAAGA
Source organism: Rothia nasimurium (assembly GCF_042660305.1). NCBI lineage: Bacteria > Bacillati > Actinomycetota > Actinomycetes > Micrococcales > Micrococcaceae > Rothia > Rothia nasimurium. The sequence goes on along the minus strand of NZ_JBHSTW010000014.1, from coordinate 19,855 downwards.
TGGACGACATCGGTCTGGCGATGGCTCAGCGTGAATCTGCCGGGGCGCAGAAGTTTGGCCTGGGCCTGGTCAAGGCTATGCCCGTGGTCATGAACGTTATTTCTGTCGTGGGTACTTTCGCCATGCTCTGGGTGGGTGGCCACATTATTCTGCTGGGCCTTTACGACATGCACTGGTGGGAGGCTCCCTACCAGTTCGTGCATCACCTTGAGGAGTACGGCCACCACCTGCCCGCCCTGGGCGGAGTAGCAGCCTGGCTGATCAACACCTTCTGCTCTATGGTAATTGGCCTGATCTGGGGCAGCATTATTGCCGCTGTGGTCCACTTCCTGCCCGGCAAGAAGCACCACTAGGCTTTGTAGCTTCTCGTGGAGGGGTTCTGCAGGTTCAGGCTCGCCTCTATGAACCCCTCCCCTAGTTTGTACCGTGCCCTGCCCGCTTTTGACGCTAAAAGTGGGCAGGGCACGGTACATTGCGGAGAAAAGGACGCCTGTGCCCGACTGCTGGGCAAACGAGTATCACAGGAGTATCACGAGGCCATTTTCAAACACAAAAAACCCGCTCCCCCTAGCTCTCACTAAGGGAAACGGGTTTTTCTTCACTGTGCGCAAGGGGGGACTTGAACCCCCACGATCTTGCGATCACTGGCACCTGAAGCCAGCGCGTCTGCCAATTCCGCCACTTGCGCATTATTCATTTTTTATCGTTGCTGAATGAGCAACGAAGATAACTATACACACACCTCCAAGAAGATGTCCAACCGCTCTTTAGTGTCCTCAACCACACACAAGCCTATAAGGCACCCAAAACCGGCGCGCGGGCGTCCGCGCACCACCCTCAAACCCGTGAGATAGCAGGGCTTTACCAGGTTTTCCCGGGGAGTTTTTACGGTTATCCACTAGACTAGAAGCTTAGGCTGTGCGCACACCCTGCGCAGCGAATCAGCTCGAGCACCCGCAGAACACGGCGCGGTGCGCCCGTAGTTTTGTGTTGAAGGAGGCAAGCATGGGGTTCATCGACAGACTTGAACAGGGCCTAGAAAAGGCCGTGCGTGGCACCTTCAGCAAGGGCGGCACTTTTGAGCCGGTAGATATTGCCAACCGGCTCCGCACCGAGATGGACAATAAAGCTTTCTCCGTCTCGTCCGGGCGCACTATCGCCCCCAACAACTTCACCGCTGAGTTCTCAGCCAGCGACTTTTCACGAGCCCAGCAGTGGGGTGTGCCCTTGGCGGAAGAACTCTGTGATGTGGTCATCCGCCACGCCCGCGACCAGGGCTACTCCCTGCGCGGGGCGGTGCGCGTGACCTTCTCGCTCAATAACGAGCTTGAGCCGGGCAGCTTCGACGTCACCAGCGCGGTAAAGAAGATGCAGGCCCCGCAGGACGAATCCGCCCCGACCCCTGCCCCTCAGGCAGCATCTGCCCGCCTGGCGTCCGCACCCCAGTCAGTTCCCACGCGCATTACCCGCCCGGCAGCGCCCCCGCGCACCGAGCCGGTGCCCGCCCACCAGCTGCCGCAGTCTCACCGCCCCGCCCCCACCCCCCAGGTGGTGCTCGACATCAACGGCGAGCGCGTAGTCGTGCGCGATCTGCCGGTCACTCTGGGGCGCGGGTCGAATGCAGATATCACCGTTGAAGATACGGGTGTCTCCCGCCGCCACCTCGATATTGTGGAGCAGGATGGCACCTATCTGGCGGTTGATCTGGGGTCCACGAACGGTTCTTACCTCGACGGTAAGCGCCTGCACGGCCGCGCTGAGCTGCGCAACGGCTCTGTGATTGAGATGGGCCGGGCCCGTATTGTTTTCCGTCTGATGGTTCGTAAGGGGTAGCTTGTGGCATCTGAAATTACCGTGACGGTTTTACGTTTCGCCTTCTTGGGCCTGCTGTGGCTGTTTATTTTTATGGTTCTTGCCGCGTCGCGCCGCGACCTGGGTGTGGGGCGTAATATCCGCACTGCGCGGGCTCAGTTTGAGGACGCCGCTGTTGATGCGCCGGTTGCTCCTGCGACTCCCGCCCACCCGGCGCCGGCGGCTGCCCCTCCGGCGCGTCCGTCTCTGCTGACGATTGTGGACGGTACCCAGGCCGGGGCTACCATGCGCCTGGGCGATAGCCCGGTGACGATTGGCCGCGCCACCGATATTGAGGTGTCTTTGCAGGACGACTACGCTTCGGGCCGTCATGCCCGTCTTTTCCCGCAGGGGTCACGCTGGTTCCTTGAAGATATGGGGTCAACCAACGGTACTTTTGTGGGTGATACCCGCCTGACCCGTGCTACTCCGATTGAGGCTGGCCAGCTCTTTAGGGTTGGCCGTACCACCATGCAGCTGAAAGCCTAGTGCATGAGTATCGCTTTCCGTTTTGCGGCCCGCTCCGATGTGGGGCGAGTGCGCTCTAAAAACGATGACTCGGGGTATGCGGGCCATTACCTGGCAGTGGTTGCCGACGGCATGGGCGGGCATGTGGGCGGCGACGTCGCGTCGGCCACCACAGTGCTTGATCTGACCCTTCTTGACCGGGCCGGTTTTGAGGGTAATGCCGGGGTGTATCTGGCTGATGAGATTGTGAATGCCAATATCATCATGAATGAGCTGGTAGCCCTGAACCCGCGCCTGGCGGGCATGGGTACCACCTGCACGGCCCTGCTCATTGACGGGGACCGCATCGAGATGGCCCATATTGGTGATTCGCGCGCCTACCGCCTGCGCGACGGGGTATTTGAGCAGGTCACCACCGACCACACCTTTGTGCAGCGCCTGCTACAGGAAGGGCGTATTAGCCCCGAGGAGGCCGAGACCCACCCGCACAAGAACGTGATTATGCGCGTGCTGGGCGATGTGGACGCCAGCCCCGAGCTTGAGCTGCGCACCCTGGACGCCGTGGTGGGCGAGAAATGGGTGCTGAGCTCTGACGGCCTGGACGCTGTGGTGCAGGTAGCTGAGATTGAGGCGGTCATGCGCTCCACCGGCGACCTGCAGCAGGTGGTCGATATTCTGACCGACATGACCTTAGAACGCGGTGCCCCCGACAACGTAACCGTAGTAGCACTTCAGGTCATTAGCGAGGACTCCCTCTCAGCCGCGATTACCGCCCCGCAGCCGATTATCCCGGTGCGCAAGTACGGTAAGGACGGCGAGCTGGTGGGGGTTTACCCCACCGTGGAGCAGGAGGCCGGGGTGGACGCCTCTAGCGACAGCGAGGCCGAAGGGGCGGACGCCGGGGAAATATTCGACGAGGACGGCGAGCACCGCGCCCCCTGGCGCCGCCGCATGCCCCAGCACGCCAAGATGCGCAACGCCCTGCGCCACGGCAAGTGGCGCGGTGAATCCTTCACCGACGGCGTGCTCAACACGATGACCGTCAAGGCCGGGGTGGACGCCGCGCCCCCCACCAGCGGTGAGGGGGAGGACGAGCCGACCCCGGCGTCCGTCCTGCGCCATGAGCTTTCAGAGCGCCCCCACGACCTGGTGGGAGCTGCCGCCAATGCCACCCAGACCGGCATGATTCCGGCGGTCACGGCCCGCACCGCCCAGAACATCAGCACCCTCTCGCAGCAACAGACCACCCAGACCCTGGAGCCTGCCGAGCTGCCCGAAGAGTACCGGGTTGCCCTCAGCAACGAAGTTGCCCCATCGCCCCATCGCTGGCCCATGCGCATCTTCGTGGCTGCCCTAACCCTAGCTGTACTGGCGGCCAGCGCCTGGAGCTTCTTCTCCTGGACCAAGACCCAGTACTACGTGGGCGTTAAGGACGACCACGTGACGGTATTCAACGGCATTAACCAGTCCCTGGGGCCGGTCAGCCTACACACCGTGGTCGATGAGACCGATATTGAGGTCAGCTCCCTGCCGGAGTTCTCCCAGTCACTTCTACGTAGCACCATCACCGCCACCAGCCAGGACGAGGCTGAGCAGATCGTGCAGAACCTGCGTGACCAGCTACCGCCTACAGTTGCCCCGGGAACCGTGACCACGGTGGCTCCTACCCCGAGCGCCTCTGCCAGTGAATCGAGCGAGCCGACCCCGCCGTCCGAAACCAGCCCAACACCCGATACCAGCACAACTACCCAGGGAGGTAACTAGTGAGCACGTCATCTACCGCACCTGCGGTTGAGCTGCCCCGCTCCCGCCGCCTGACCGAGCTGGTACTCACCGTGCTAGCGGTGCTACTCTGCCCTGCCGCTATGTACCTGGTAGACCCCGAAACCGCCCTGGCTAACCGCATGTGGTTGCAGGCCCTGACCGTTCAAGGTGTAGGTGCCCTGGTGCTACACGCTGTCATGTATATGAGGGCCCGCTACGCCGACCCCTTCATTCTGCCGATTGCGGTAGCTCTGAACGGGCTGGGCCTGGCCATGATTTACCGCATCGACCTGACCACCACCGCCAACGCGGGAGCCGCCCAGCTCATGTGGACCGGGCTGGCCATGATTGCCTCAGCTGTGGTGCTCTTCTTCCTGCGTGACCACCGCGTACTACGCAAGGTCACCTACATCTCACTGGTGGCTTCGATCGTGCTGCTCTTGCTGCCCCTGCTACCGATTATCGGTACCGAAATTAACGGTGCCCGCATCTGGATTTCCCTCGGAGGCCGTACCTTCCAGCCCGGTGAGATTGCCAAGATTACCCTGGCCATCTTCTTTGCAGGCTACCTCTCAACCCACCGCGACCTCATTATGCTGGCCGGTAAGCGCCTAGGCCCGGTACGCCTGCCCCGCTTCAAAGACTTAGCTCCCATGTTTATCGCCTGGTTCGTTTCCCTGGCGGTGCTGGTTTTCCAGCGCGATTTAGGCTCGGCCATTCTCTTCTTCGGCATCTTCCTGGCCATGCTCTTCCTGGCCACAGGAAGCCTCACCTGGGTTGCCCTGGGTCTGCTCTTCGTGGCTGCTGGCGGCGTGCTGGCCTACAGCTACATTCCCCACGTCTACTACCGCATCAATTCCTGGGTCCATGCCTTTGATCCCGAGATTTACAACCAGCCCCTGGGCGGCTCGGGTCAAATTGTGCAAGGCCTCTTCGGCCTGGCCTCTGGCGGCCTCTTCGGACGCGGCTGGGGCAACGGCCGCCCCGACCTGGTCTCATATTCCAACTCAGACATGATTATCACCGCCCTGGGTGAAGAACTGGGCCTACTGGGCTTGGGGGCTATCCTCATGCTCTTCCTGCTGCTAGTCTCCCGCGGCTTCCGCGCTGCCCTGGGCACCCGCGACGCCTTCGGCAAGCTCCTGGCAGCAGGCTTCTCAGCCCTCATCGTGATTCAGCTCTTCGTGGTAGTTGGCGGCGTAACCCGCCTGATTCCCCTGACGGGTCTGACCACCCCCTTCATGTCTGCCGGTGGCTCCTCCCTGCTCTCAAACTGGGTCATCGTGGCTATTCTGCTGGCCATCTCCCACACGGCCCGTGCCCCGCACGTGGTGGAAGAGTTCGACGAGTCAGACAGCATCGACTACGAGGGCTACGAGCCAGAGGGCGCCACGTCCGTCATTTCTAGAATTACCGAAACCAACCGTTCAGGAGGTGCTCGCGGTGAATAGAGCCATCCGCCGGGCATGGATCGCCGCAGCCTGCGTCTTCGTGATGCTGCTGGGCACCCTGACCTACATCCAATTCTTCGACGCTAAGAACCTACAGGCCAACACCTGGAACTCGCGCACCCTCTATGAAAGCTACGGCTCCCAGCGCGGTTCTATCGTGGTGGACGGCGTAGAAATTGCCTCATCCGTAGAATCGAACGACGGCTACGCCTTCCAACGCACCTACTCCCAGCCTGAGCTCTACGCGGGGCTCACCGGCTACTTCTCGTCCATCTACGGGGCAACCGGCCTGGAAGCTGCCATGAACGACCAGCTCTCGGGCAACTCCGACGCCCAGTTCTACGACCGCCTGGCCCAGATGTTCACCGGCAACACCGCCCAGGGGGCCAGCGTAGAGCTGACCATCGACAGCGAGCTCCAGCAGCTGGCCTACGACCTGCTGGACGGCCACAAGGGCTCTATCGTGGCCCTCAACCCCAAAACCGGCGAAATCCTGGCTATGGTGTCCACCCCCTCCTACGACCCCAACACCCTCTCGTCCCACAACGCCGAATCGGTGCTGGCCCAGTACGCGGCCCTCAATGAGGACGCCAACCACCCGCTCTACAACCGCGCTATCGCGGGCGACACCTACGCCCCCGGCTCAACCTTCAAAATTATTGACGCCGTAGCCGCCCTCGAATCGGGTAAATACAATGCAGACTCGGTGATCCCCAACCCGCAGAACCTGACCCTGCCGAACACCACCGTCACCCTGCCCAACTACACCGGCGGCCAGTGCTCAACCCGCACGTCCGCCACCATCGAGTGGGCCCTGGCGCAGTCCTGCAACACCCCCTTTGCCCAAATTGCTATGGACCTGGGCGAAGAAACCATCGCCCAGACCGCAAGCAACTTTGGCTACGGGCAAGGCCTCCAGATTCCCCTGACCGTGTCACAGTCGGTCTTCCCGACCAACATGGAAGACAGCCAGCTAGCACAGGCGTCTATTGGTCAGTACGATGTGAAGACCACCCCTTTGCAGGTTGCAATGATGAGCGCAGCTATCGCGAACGACGGTGTGCAGATGAAACCCAACCTGATTAGGTCGGTTAAGTCTCACAACCTCAGCTCGCTGTACGAGTTCTCAGCTGAGGAGCTACGACGCTCCACCTCGGCCGATATCGCCAACCAGGTAACAGAGTGGATGGTAAACGGCGTGAGCAACGGTATCGCCTCGGGCGCCGCGGTGAGCGGGGTCCAGGTGGCCGGTAAGACCGGTACCGCTGAAATTGGGGACACGGGGTTGAATAACTCCTGGTTCACCGGTTTTGCTCCGGCTGACGACCCGCAGGTAGCTATCGCGGTAGTCTATGAAGGTGTAGACGTCACAACAGGGGCGCAGCTTGCTGCTCCCGCAGGTAAACAACTTTTTGAGGCGGTGTTGAACAAGTGAGGCCTTCGGTAGATGTGACTCTTGGTGGTCGCTACACCCTGACCGAGCGTATCGCGATTGGCGGTATGGGCGAGGTCTGGAAGGCGCGCGATAAGGTCTTGGGCCGTACCGTCGCCGTAAAGATTCTGAAAGAGGAATATACGGGCGACCCCGGCTTCCTTGAGCGTTTCCGCGCCGAGGCCCGCCACACCGCCCTGCTCAACCACCCCGGCGTCGCCAACGTCTTTGACTACGGTGAAGAGGACGGCTCTGCCTACCTGGTCATGGAGCTGGTTCCCGGGGAGCCGCTGTCTAACATCATTGAGCGCGACAAGCAGCTACCTGCTGACCGCATCCTCAATATCATGGCGCAGACCGCCCGCGCCCTGGCAGCCGCCCACGCCCAGGGTCTCGTGCACCGCGACGTGAAGCCCGGCAACCTGATTATCACTCCGGACGAGCGGGTGAAGGTCACCGACTTCGGTATCGCCCGCCTGGCTGACCAGGTACCCCTGACCGCCACCGGCCAGGTCATGGGCACCGCCCAGTACCTGGCGCCTGAGCAGGCAACCGGCCAGCAGGCCACCCCCTCCTCAGACATGTATTCCCTGGGCATCATCGGCTACGAGTGCCTGGCAGGCAAGCGCCCCTTCACCGGCGAATCGCAGATCGCCATCGCCCTGGCACAGGTCAACGACCCGCCGCCGCCCCTGCCCAAGGACGTCCCCGCCCCCGCAGCAGCGCTCATCATGTGCCTGCTCTCCAAAGACCCGGCGGACCGCCCCGAGACCGCCACCGCGCTGGCGTCCGCTATCGACGCCATCCGCCGCCGCGACATCCCGGCCGCTATCAAGGCTGTACCACCCCTGGGCAAGTTCCTGCCCCAGGGGGCAGATACCCAGGCCACCCAGGTCATGACGGCCCCCACCGCCGTGGCTCCCGCAGCGGCCCGGTTTGGCTCAGGAGCCCACTACGAACCCGAGCCCACCACCGCCCGTGTACCCAGCGCCCCGGCCGCTGCCGCCTACCCGGCAGCCGAGCCCCCGGCAAAGAAGAAGAGCCCCTGGGGCTGGGTATCCCTGGTGCTTGCCCTGCTCCTCATTGCCGCCGTCGTCTGGTTTGTACTAGCTGGTAGCAACCGCTCCAGCACCACCGGCGACAGCACCCCCACCGCCTCGGGTACCGTCTCAACCGTCAGCGTCTCACCCACACCCAGTGCCAGCGAAACCAGCACCGAGAAAACCCGGGTAGAGATTGACTCAGCATCCTTCGAGGGCCGCCCCCTCGATGAGGTCGTCAACGAACTCACCGCCATGGGCTTCTCAACCCGCACCACCGGCGTCACCTCCGACTCCGCGGTAGACACCGTGCTCTCCGTTTCACCTACCGGTAGCGTAGAAGTGGGCGAAACCATTACCGTGCAGTACTCCACCGGCCCCAAATCAGTGACCCTACCCAGTAATCTGGAGGGTACAGACTCTGAAGAGGCCATCAACGCGATTACCGCCCTCGGCGTGAACGTGCAGATTCACTTTGAAGAAAGCAGCAGTGCCCGCGAAGGCACCGTGCTCCGCACCAGCCCCACCTCGGGGTCCCGCGTTGAGGTAGGGAGCAGCGTAGACGTCTACGTAGCCAAGGCCCCCGCAGCCAGTGCATCCGCATCGCCGAGCGCCTCAGCATCACAGTCAACCACCGGCTCCGAATCAGCCTCACCGAGTGCTGATTCAACCGGCAACTAAACTCCACCGGAAATGATGGGTGAATACATGGACCAGCAGGTTCCTGAAACTATCGATCAGCGCTACGAGGTAGGGGCCGTTATCGGCTCCGGCGCCATGGCGACCGTCTACGAGGCGGTTGATACACGCCTGGGGCGCAAGGTTGCGCTCAAGGTTCTACGGACTGAGCATGCTCAGGACGTCATCTTCCGCGCCCGTTTTCAGCGCGAGGCAGAGGCCGTCGCGGCCCTCAACCACCGCTCTATCGTGGGTGTCTACGACACCGGCTCCTTCGATATTCAGGTAGGTAGCTCTGAGGTCTCTGTGCCCTTCATGGTCATGGAGCTGGTTCAGGGCACCACCCTGCGCGACGCTATGTCTCGCGGCGAGGTCGACCAGGCCCAGGCCCTAGCCTACGGTGTGCAGATTCTTGAGGCTCTCGATTACAGCCACAGCGCAGGTATCGTGCACCGCGATATCAAGCCCGCCAACGTCATGATTCTGCCCCAGACAGCAGAGGACCGTGAGCTGGGCGAGCCCGGTCAGATTAAGGTCATGGACTTCGGCATTGCCCGCGCCGCCGAAGAAGCCGGTGATGCCCTGACCAAGGCCAACACCGTCATGGGCACCGCCCGCTACATCTCCCCCGAACAGGCCCGCGGCGAGACCGTCGATGCCCGCAGCGATGTTTACTCAGCTGCCTGCGTGGTGTACGAGATGCTGGCTGGGCGTTCACCGTTTGACGCCCCCACCAACGTAGAACTGGCCGGTAAGCACCTGAGCGAGACCCCTCAGCCTCCCAGCGCCTTCGCCTCAGAAGAAGTCTCCCCTGCTCTCGATGCCGCTGTGCTCAAGGGCCTGGCCAAGAACCCTGCCAGCCGTTACCAGAGCACCGGCGAATTCGCGTCCGCCCTCAAAGATGCCCAAAGCGGCATACTTACCGGTAGCGACCAGGACCCCACCGAAGCAACCACCGCTTTCGGTGCAGCTGCCCTGGGCGCAGGCGCCGCAGCAGGCGCTGTCGCCGCCACTCCTCGCGAAACCGAAGAAGCCGGCATTGGCAGCTTCTTCGACAACGCCCAGTCTGAATACACCGACGAAGAACTCTACGGTTACGGCTACGGTCAGGACCCGGCTAAGGCCCGCAAAAAGCGCCGCCGCAGCGCCTGGAGCAAGGCTCTCACCACTATGCTCATCCTCCTGCTGGCAGCTTTCGGTGTAGGCTCTGTGCTCTACTACCAGGCCAAGCTCAACGAGGTTCCCGTGCACGTGGTTCCTGCGGTTCAGGGCCTCACCAAGGAAGAGGCTGAAACCCAGCTGCGTAACCTGAACTTCGCGCTCAAGTTCGAAGAAGAGCACTCCGACACCATCCCCAAGGGTTCAGTTATCAAGACCTCCCCCGTGACCGGCCTCGAAGCTGAAGAGGGCAGTGAGATTGTTGTGACTGTATCGTCCGGCCCGGCTGTACTAACCGTGCCCGCCAACCTTGAGGGCCAGAGTGAACAGTACGTGCGTGAGACTCTCACGAACGCTGGCTTCGTGCCCGGCCGCACCACCACCGTCAACAGCCCCACCATCCCCGCGGGCATGGTTGTTGGTGTAACCCCCGGCTCCGGTGAACAGGCCGATGCCGGCGCGACCATCGATATCATTCTCTCCAACGGTAAGGTTGAGGTCCCCAGCCTGGTCGGCCTGAGCCGCGATGCCGCTATCGCAGCACTGACCGCATCAGATACCCTGCTGAGCACCAATATCGAAACCGTCACCACCACCGCCCAGCCCGCTGGCACCGTTATCTCACAGAGTGCCACTGCCGGAACCCTGATTGAGCAGGGTTCAACCGTGACTATTCGCGTGGCGGTTGCCCCTGTGGCAACCAGCGCCCCCAGTGCGGCAGCTACTACCGCACCGAGTGCAGCGGCTACGGCCCAGGCCACCCAGCCTGCCGCTACGGCCACTGCCCAGGCAACCCCGAGCGCAGCAGCGAGCGCAAGCGGTAACAACAACGACTAGGTCGTGCTCAACCTATAAGAAAGCCGCCCTCCCCACGTGGGGAGGGCGGCTTTCTTATAGGGGTTTTTGGGCTATCAAGCTGGTGTTAGGCTGCCGGTTCGATGAGGGGAGAGAGGGTCGCACCCAGGGCTGCGGCCCCTTCTAGGCCTACTTCTTCGAGCCAGTTGCCGAGCATGAGGTAGCCACCTTCTGTAAGTACCGATTCGGGGTGGAACTGTACACCGTGCAGGGGGGCGGTAACGTGGCGCAGACCCATGATGATGCCGTTATCGGTGCTGGAAGTAACCTCTAGCTCAGCAGGCAGGGTGGCAGGTTCAACGGCGAGGGAGTGGTAGCGGGTGGCGGTGAAGGGGCTGGGCAGGCCTTTGAATACGGACTGGCCTGTGTGCACCAGCTGGGATGTCTTACCGTGCATGAGCTCGGGGGCGTGACCCACTACCCCGCCGAAGGCTTCGGCGAGGGCCTGGTGGCCCAGGCAGACGCCGAGCAGGGGCTTGTTAGCAGTCTTGGCCCATTTAATGACGTCGATGATGACACCCGCTTCGGCAGGGTTGCCGGGGCCGGGTGAAACGAGCACACCGTCGTGATCTTGGGCGAGGGCGATGGTCTCGTCAAGAGTCAGTTCATCGTTACGGATGACGGTGGTTTCAGCACCGAGCTGCTGGATGTAACCGACCAGAGTAAAGACGAAGCTGTCGTAGTTATCGATGACGAGGATTTTGGTCATGGCACCTGCCCTTTCGTGATGGTGTCTTGATTCTATCGCACGGGGTGGGGCGGGCGTCCGGTGCTTATTGCTCTATGGTCACGTCGGTGTTGAAGGGGCTGTATTCGGCGAAGTGGGGGAAGACGTATTCCATGAGCAGGTAGACGGCGGCAGCTATGAGGGCAATGGCGATGATGATGCGCAGCCACAGGGGGCCGGGTAGGTGGCGGAAAATCCAGGCGTACATGGGGTTCCTTGGGGTGGACGGCGGTGGTTGGCTTTAGCCGGCGATGGCGGCGATTTCTTCGGGGGCGCCGGCTTCAGCTGGCTGCCAGCTGACGAATTCGGCGTGAACGATGTAGCGTTCGGTATCGCCGTAGCGGGGGTGGCAGCTGGTGAGGGTGAGTAGGCGGCGGTCTGCCTCGGCGAGGGGCGCTTCGGGCTGGTCGGGGTTAGGGGCGATGACCTCTATCTGGGTGGGGAGCACAATCTTGTGCTCGTAGACCCGGTAGGTGTAGTAGCCCTCGGCGGTGCGCACATAGATGTTGTCGCCGTTTTGGAGCAGGTCGATATTATCGAGCACTGCACCGTTGGTTTGGCGGTGACCTGCTAGGGCGAAGTTGCCGTATTCGCCGGGCATCTGGCTGCTGGGGTAGCGCCCTAGCCCCAGGGTGTCGAGCACATCGGTACCTACGCCTTCGGCGAGGGGCCGGGCATAGTTTTGGCCCAGGCGGGGAATGTAGACCACGCCGTAGGCCTGCCCGTAGGCAGGCGGGGTGGCAACCGGTGGGTTGGCGGGGTCGTAGTCGGGTACGACGTTTTCGGACGCCGCCCCCTCGGTGTTCTCCCCCTTGCCGGTGGTAGCGGGGCCGGGGCGTCCGCTGCCGCTGTTGAATTCTTGGATGAGACTGTCGACGGCCTGCTGCTGGGTGCGGTTGGCGTCGATGTTGGTCCACCAGAGCTGCCAGGCAACGAACAGGAGCAAGATAAGACCCGCCGTAATCAGAAGTTCACCGACGATTTGGATAGCCCACTGTAGGGGGGTGCGGCTAGCAGGGGGACGCGCGCGGCGGCTAGCGGTGGGGGCTGCTGTGGTCACATCTCACCTCGGCGTGGGACGGTTGCGGGGGACTGTTTAATGTTAGAACTTTTTCAGGTGGTACGGTTAAAATCGTCTCTGACCGTATATTTTGTAAACTGCCGGGAGCGTGCTCCCCTACTGGAGGAAAAGTGGCTGAGTCGAAGTCTATTCGTGACGAGGATTTTGAAGAGGCGGAGCTACGCCGCGTTGCTGAGTCGATGTACAGCGACGATGACTTCCCGTCGCCGACCCCCCTCTGGTATCGCGTGATTATGTTCGCCATGATTGTGATTGGCGTGCTGTGGATTATTACCTTCTACATTTCCCAGTCGGTGTACCCGATTCCGGGTATCGGTAACTGGAATATCGGTATCGGCATTGGCTTCATGATGGTGGGTCTGGTTATGACCACCCGCTGGCGCTAGGGTGCCGTTGTGGCTGAGAAGAAACCTGAGACAACCAACCCCTCGAACTTAGCGCCGGTTGATCCGAACGAGACGCTGGAGCAGCGCGCCGATATTCGTGCCGCCCGGTTTGAGACCAAGCTGCGCCGGTGGGCGCTGTTTGGTGTGGTTGCCGCTGTGGCTATTTATTTTGTGTGGCAGGCGGTTGCGGGCTAAGGTGCCTGCGCTTCTGTCGTTTCCCCGTTACCGGCCTACGGTAGCGGGGATTTTTGTGTGCGGTAGAGGGCAACCAGCACGGTAAGGGCTAGGAGCTCTACCAGGGTTTGGGTGAGTACCGCCAGGGGCATGAGGGCGGACGCCGGTTCGTCGGCTAGGGCGGTTGATAGGCCGAGGACCAGGGGCAGTATCACGAGGGCATTTCGGGTGACGGCTGAAAAGGTGAGGGCGACCCGCTCGGGTGCGGGCAGGACCCTGCCCCAGCGTCGCAGGAGGGAGCTAGAAAGCAACCCCATACATATAGCGTATAGGGCATATAAGCAGGCCAGAGGCATAAGATACGAGGTGAGCTGGGTGACGTGAACAGCATGAGCGGCCGGGGTGAGGGCAAGCACCAGCACCATCAGCGGCACCATTAAAACACTTGCTGCATCTTCAGAATATCTCTGCAGGTGCCCACCTACTCCCTGGATAAGGGCCGCGCCCAACAGGGGGACTACCACCACCGCCAGGGCGGCTACCAGCTGCGGCAGGGCCTGCCAGAGGGTGCCGTCAGCTAGAAAATCCTCCCGCCAGATACCGGCGGAACGGAAGAGAAGGAGCCACAGGGGAATAAGGCACATCTGCGCCAAGAGCAGGAGCGGGGTGCACGACAGGAGGCGCACATGGGCGCCTCCCGCAAGACCGGTAAAGGTCACCACATAATCTACACAGGGTGCCAGGAGCACAAGTGCTGCGGTAAACACCAGAAGATCAGGCACCTGAGGCACAAGTCGGTGGAGACCCAGCAGAAGTAGCGCCACCACCAGGGGTGCTAGAAGAAAGTTGAGAGCCAGCAGGGTTTTAGTAAAACCGGTGAGCGCCCCGGGTTCTAGAAGGCCACGGAGCGGAATCGTTAGGAAGGTGGCCAGGAGCAGTACACCAAGGGCCGGGGTAACCAGCGGCTGAGCAAGACCCGCAACCCCCGGCACAAAGGACGCCGCAAGCCCCACTGCCAGGGCAAGCAGGTAGAGCACCACCTGGTGTCTCTCCATGAAGCTGACCACGAGCGTCCTTTCCCTTAAAGCAACCTGCCCTCCCCTACTGTAAGGCAGGGAAGGGCAGGGCTACACAACACCTATCAGCTCGAGTTCAGCTGATTTTGCACCTTGGCTTGGGTATATGCCTCAAGCAGTGTGCTTTATCTCGTCAGCGTTCTCACGCTGGGAGTCTGATTACGCTTCGGGAGCGGTGAAGGCTACATCGAGGTTGATGACGACCTTATCTGAGACCAGCACGCCACCGGCTTCAACTGCGGCGTTCCAGGTGATGCCGAAGTCCTTGCGGGAGATGGTTGCTGAGACAGATGCGCCGGCGCGGGTAACACCGAAGGCGTCAACGACTGCACCGGTGAATTCGCCGGTGAAGGTGACGGGGCGGGTTTCGCCCTTGATGGTGAGGTTGCCTGCGATGGTCAGGTCTTCGCCGTCGAGCTCAAAGGAGGTTGATTCGAAGGTCATGGTGGCGTGGGCGTCTGCATCGAAGAAGTCTGCGCTGCGCAGGTGGCCGTCACGGTCAGCGTTGTTGGTGTTGACCGAGGCGATCTGTGCGGTTGCCTTGATGGTGGAGTCTGCGATGCTGTCAGCGATGACGAGCTGGGCCTCAACCTGTTCGAAGGTGCCGCGCACCTTGGTGATGCCTGCGTGGCGGACGGTGAAGCCTACCTCTGAGTGTGCTGAGTCGTAGTTCCAGGTGCCTGCGGTGAGTTCTGCCATGATTATGCCTTTCGAGCGGTACGGTTTGTTTTCAACAGTTATTACTTTACAAGTAAAGTTTTACTCGTGCAAGCTGTGCGGTAAAAAATTTTACAAAGAAAATTTTAGCCGGCGGGGCTATCGCAGCACCCCTTCGCCCGCGGCCGCAGCGTACACCCGTTCGCTCAGCCGGGCGAGCACGGGGGAGCTGATGTTCCAGTGCTGCCAGTAAAGTGGCACATCAACCGGCTGGGGGGCGAGCTCCACCAGGTCGCCGGAGGCAAGGGCGTCAAGGGCCTGTACCTCCGGCAGAATACCCCAGGCAATTCCTCCCAGGACAGCCCGCGCATAGTCGGGCGAGCTGGGCAGGTAGATGGTGGGCGAACTCTGCCAGGAGTCAGGCTCCACCGCGAAGCGGTCGAGCAGCAGACCCCGGGCGGACGCTAGCCCGAAGTCCTTTCGGTCAAACTCCACCACCGGCGCAAGTGCTAGCTGCTCAGCGGTGACCTGCGGGTAGGCGGGAAAGTAGCGCGCCAGGTAGTCGCGGGAGGCAACCACGCGGTAGCGGATATCGCCCAGCTTCTCAACGGAACAACCGGCGATAGGTTCGGGGCGCGATGTCAGGGCAGCCATCACCTCACCCGACCGCAGCAGGGCGGACGAGTGGTACTCGGCTTCTCGGCGCACGTCGCAGAAGATGCGGTCGCGGGCGGCTAGCTCTGCAACGGCCGAGAGAAACCAGGTGGCTAGGGAGTCGGCATTGACGGCCACAGCTACGCTCTGCCCCTCTTCACTACCACCGAGCTCACGCTCCATTTCTGCGTGCAGGAATTCGCTTTGCCGGGCAATACGCAGGACGCTTTGCCCCGACTCGGTGGGAGCCACCGGGTTAGTGCGCTTGAGGAGCACCCGCCCGGCCAGCTGTTCCATTGCCTTGACGCGTTGCGAGATGGCAGAGGCGCTGACGCCTAAAATATCGGCGGCTGCGTCGAAGGTGCCGTATTCAATGACGGTGACGAAGGTTTGGAGCTGGTCGGTCGTAAAGCGCATCATAAGAACATCTTATGCTATTGAAGTTTCATTAGATAGCTTTATGAATGCTGGTCACCTACGATAGATTCTCGTGACTATCGCAGAAATCCTCCCCCACGTCCTCTTTGGCATCGGCACCTCGCTCTCACTCATTGTGGCTATCGGTGCCCAGAACGCCTACGTACTCAAGCAGGGCATCATCGGCAAGTTCATCTGGCCCATTGCCATCTTCTGCATTCTTTCTGATGCCCTGCTCATCGGCTTGGGAGTGCTGGGAATCGGCTCCCTGGTGGACTCAGCCGCCTGGGTACTGGAGATTCTGCGCTGGGGTGGCGGAGCCTTCCTCGTCATCTACGGTGCCATGGCTGCGAAACGTGCTCTGCGGCCGTCCGCCATGAAGGTCACCAGCGAAGACTCCGGGCCGCAGACCCTGGGGAAGGCCCTGCTCATTGCTGCTGCCATGACCTACCTCAACCCCCACACCTACCTCGATACCTTTGTTCTCATTGGTGGCATTGCGGCGCAGCAGGGCGACTACCGCTGGCTTTTTTACGCGGGCACGGTCACCGGTAGCGCTATCTGGTTTACCCTCCTGGCCTCGTGCAGCCGCTTCCTGCGTCCTGTTTTTGCCAACCCCCGTGCCTGGCGCGTGCTGGACGCCGGCATCGCCGCCCTCATGTTCTTCCTGGCCTACAAGGTCATGTTCGGACACTAAGGCACCTGCCCGACCTGTAGGTAGGTATCTGAGGACTCGGTAGGGGCATCAGCGTCGTGGGTAACCACGACAACCAGATTATATTCAGCTATCTGCCGTATCTGCTGCCAGACCGCAGCACGGTGTCCGGAACCGATACCCGTGGTCGGCTCATCGAGCACGACAAGAGAATCTTGGGGCCCAAGCAGGGTACGGACGAGCGCCACCCGCCTTGCTTCTCCGCCAGAAAGGGCGTTTCCCTCTCCAGCTACAGCATCACTAGACCTCCTGCCAGCCCGGGTGAAGTCTGGTAGTCCTAGCTCTCTGAGCATACGGTCTATATCTTCACCAGGTAGGGCACGATCTGCCTGAATCACCTGATAGGCAGTATCAAAAATCAGATTAGTACTCTGGGGCAAATACCGCACAGTCGAAAAAGTATCCAGTGGCACTACTTCAGCATCAGCAACTGCGCGGAACCCTAGCAGGGCTTCAAGCAAACTGGTCTTGCCGGACCCGCTTTCTCCACATAGCCAGATAATTCCCCGCCTACGAGTAGCTACCAACTGACAAAGCTGACCTATCTCGATAGCTTCTTGCCCTAATTGCACCCCCTTCCCTTGTACCGCTCGCGATGCCTCTTCCTGCTTAGCCATAGCCACACCCAGCGATGATAGGCCGAACCCTATATCCTGCACAGTTTGAATAGAGTAAAGAGCCACTCCAATGAGAGCTACAAGACCGGAAATCACCATGTCCATTTCCTGGCCTTTATTAAGAGCTGCGTAGACACCCATAAGAACGGCTAGAAGTAAGGCTAGGAACAGGGTCTGCCCCAAATATAGGTTGCGCGTAGCTCGGTAGGACTGCACCCCGGCTTTTTCTACCACAATACGGCTTTTCTGATAGTTGCGACGTGTCTGACCATGTAGCCCAAAAATAGCGACTTCCCGCCAATAGGCCACATAGTTGCTGAGCACTCCAAAGTTTTTGAGAGCAGATGCGTAGAAAGCCCCCTGTACCTGCTGATGACGTTTAATAAGGGGCATACTCAGGACTATAAAGAGCACGAGGCTCAGGACATAAAGGATGCCTACCGGCCAGCCGCCGACAAAACTCAGGGCTATAGCTCCACTAGCAAGGACGCTCACTGCTGGCAGAAAAGCGAGAAGAAGGGTTCCTAATACCTCACGGAATGCACTCATATGACCGTCAATAGCGTAGGCCAGTTCTCCATCATCCTGCCGCGCACGAGCCGGACGTGAAGAACAATAGGTATGATTCAATGCCTCCAGAGCTATCTCAGTTTGAGCAGCCTGCTCGAGAGCTCCATAGAGCGGATAAACCAAGTAGGTAAGCCCTCGGGATAAAAGCCAGAGCAGGCTGTAGCCCATAATCAGTACAACCAAAGAGACAGGTTCAGAACCATCGAGAACCCAGATAAGGGCCACTCCGGGCATGGCAGAAACTACTACCCCTAGTGCTGGAGATAGCACTAAAGAGATTATTACTATCCAGGCATGCAAAGGGTTTACAGTATAAAACCGAGAAAAAGTAACAACGGAAAAACGCGAAAGAGAAATTAAAGTTTTCATTTTTACCTTCAAGACAACAAGCCGCCGCATATGGCGGCTTTAAAGAATCATGCTGTGTCTCTTTAGAAAGGCCTGCGCCATGGCACACTTACCCTCCCGCTTATCTCTACAAGCGAGTTGATAGGATGGCGTCAAGCCTGAAGGCAAAAAATTATACGGTCATCGTTGACTTTCTGTATCTAGGAGAAAGCTAATCGACAAGCCTCCTCGTAGAGTCCATTCTGACAAACCTCTAGAGAAAAGGTCAACACCTTCTACTGCCGTGACGAGCCCGGTAGATATTTCGCACCATGACCGTGCGCCGCACCTGGCCGATGGCAGGCTCCAAGAACTCCTCCGCGTAGCGGGAATCCGTGCTAGTCTGCGCAGCAAAGTTAAGGGCAGCAAAAGCCCCCAGCACCATCGCAACCTTCACCAGAACGTCCGTAAACGGGAACTGCACACCCAACAGGGTCACCTTAGAGGCCTCAAAACCCAGCCAACTCGTAATGGTGGCATCGGGGATAGCGATCGTGCCAAACCACACAAAAAACAGAAAAACGACCCCGGCAAAAAGTACAGCCTGAATCATCTGCACCACAATCGGAAGAAGCACCAGGTTATTCCACTCGCCCCACCTAAAATCAGCCGGGCGGCCCAAGCCCGCAGCGGGCAAATTTTCAAGCTCCTGACGCCACCTGTCCCCAGCCTGCAGAGCAGCACCCGCGTACTCGGCGTCCGTAAACTCCTCCACCTTATCCCCTTTACGGGCACCCAGCAGCCGGCGGGTCTTCTCAGTTACTGTCGACGAAACAACCAGAAAGCTCAGCACCGTCAGGATAGCCACAACCTGCAGAGTACGCTGCATACTCAAAGCCGCAGCCACACGCCAGATATCGCCGTTCACAAAAAAGAAGAGCACTGCAATCATGAGCACCGGCAGCACCTTGACCACCATGCTTGAAAGGGCAGCCAGCTCCTTCACAATCTGCCGAAGCGCCCAGTAGCACAGGGAATCCAAGCCCAGGTAAACAGCTAGGAGCGTAGCTCCCAAGATCCAGAGCACATCACCGGCAGCAAAGGCGTCAGCAACATCTGCCAGCCCTATCCAGCGGGCAGTCTGCGGCAGCATGGAGAAAGCCGCTAGAGGCAGAAGCAGCGCACCAATTAGGGTTTGGCGCCAGAAGGGCAGGGGCTCTAGTAAGCGCGATACGGCCCAGGGCACGGCCAGGAGCAAGATGGGCGGCACGAGGGCTAGGGCAATGAAGATGGGCGTCAGGACGCTGTCTGGCACGTCTACCGGCACACCTCCGTCCTGCGCCTCAACATCAAGCTGGGCTAGGCCCCACAGCAGAGCAAGATAGGTGAAGGAGGAAACTATAAGCCAGGCAGAAAGCGGGGCGGAACGGGCGAGAGTCCATCGCGCACGCTCTCGCGCAGGGATAACTAGCGGAGCCCCGGCGGCTCTGAACCAGGTGTGTGCTTCTTGCTCGGTGAGTGTCATACTCTGATTCTACGGGCTGAGCTGAGGGGTATTTTTAACCGCACAATATATAAAATATTTGTTCTATTTTTATAAAAAGCAGTTTTTGGGTACAAAAAAGCGAGGGGTTCTAGAGCGTTAGCTCTAGAACCCCTCGCTGATTCAACCCTTGGGTTGTTATCTCAAAACCATACAGTGGACGCAAACAAAAACAAACTCAGTCATAAAAGTGTAAGCCTTCGGACTATTAGTA
>NZ_JBHSTW010000013.1:0-96407 GCF_042660305.1 Rothia nasimurium | reverse complement strand
TGAGCTTCGTGCTCGCATAGGAGATGCTCCCCATTAGTTGGTGACTGTTTTTTAGTAGTCCAACTTATGGGGAGCAGTTCACAGGTGTGGAGGGGCTTTTGCGTTAAGATTCAGCGCAGACGGGCGCCCGCAGGCTCGTAGCGAAGCTGCTGGCTCGATGAAGTGAGCGAGTGCGAGCGCGCGAGCACACAAGAGCGAACGAAATCCGCCGTCAGGCGGGGCGTGAGGGTCAGGCTTACGCCTATTCCGCCCGCAGATTTTTTTCCTCGCGCGCTCGGAATCTGCTGGGCTTCATCCAGCATGAGCCTGCGGGTACCCGAGCCACACAACTGCTAGAAGACCCTACGGCCGCACCACCCTGACGCTGATCCCGTTCTCGCCCCAGGCTGCTGCGAGTTCTTCGAGCTGGGCGGTGTGCGGGGTGGTGAAGAATCGGCGGACGGCCGGGGCGAATTTCTCGTGCTGGGCTAGTTGGCTGTGTTCCAGGGTTGAGAAGATTCCGCCGCCCCGGTCGTCATAGACCAGTACGTCAAGGTTGGGTTTGCGTTCGAGGGGGCCGATGTTGAGGGAGCCGGTATCGTGTAGGAAGGTGAGGTCCCCGACGAGCACGCGTACCGGGCGGTTGAGGGTCAGGGAGATTCCGGACGCGGTGGCGATGGTGCCGTCGATGCCGGCTAGTCCGCGGTTAGCAAAGACCAGCGGTGAGGCGGCCAGGGAGGGGGCGATGAGGTCAAGGTCGCGGATGAGGTTGGATGAGCCCACCATCAGCACGGCGCCATCTTCTAGGCAGCTCCGCCAGGTGGCTTCTGCCAGGGCGTAGCCTGCGGTGCGGTCGGCTGAGCTTGCGTCGGGTTGGTCGTTCAGGGTGTAGGTGCCTGCCCGGTAGTTGGCGACCTGCTGGTTCAGTTCCCGGGCTAGTTCCTGCCCGGCTTCGCTCCAGCTGGTCGTCCATTTGTGGCCGTCCTCGGTGGTAGCTCCCCGACCTGTGCCTGCGAAGTTGGCCAGTTCAGCCAGGGTCGCAATCTCCCGCAGGTCAAGGGCCCCGGGCTCATACCAGGGGGCAGGTGAGGGGGCGTAGAGGGCGCGTTCTACCGCGGAGTTGGCCAGTAGGGTGGCAACCGGCCGGGAGAGGGTGGGGTGACCGAAGATAACAGCCCGCTCAACCTGCTGCCCCAGGTGCCCTGCCAACACCTGCCGGTAGGCGGGCACAGCCAGGGGCGAGAAGCGGGCGTTCGATGAGGGTTCGGCCAGCAAGGGTAGACCCTGCTGCTGGGCAAAGGCCTGGGCGATAGGCCCTGCTCCGTCACCGGCTACCACGACGGCACGGCGGGCGGTACCGGCGCCGTCCGTCCGCCCAGCCCCCTTGCCAGTGCCTGCGTGTAGCCAGCTAGCTGCGCTGGGGTCAGCCGGGGGTAGTGGGGTGGCAGGTGCCGGTGGGTTTTCGGCCAGCGAGCGCGCCCAGCGCTCTAGAATCTGCTGGTCTAGAGGGTTGGGGGTAAGCGGGGTGTCAAGGGCCAGGTTGATCTGGACGGGGCCCCGCGGGGTGTTTGCGGGGGCGTCCCAGTTATCTGCTGAACGCCCGGTCAGAGCTGCGAGCGCTGCGTTGAGCTGGGCGCTCTGGGGGTCGGCTGGGTCGGCCGTGTAGTTTTCGAGGGTGCAGGACGCTCGGGTGTGGGCGGGAGCAATCACTTGCTGGTCGGTGGTTTGGTTGGCGCCGGTACCCTGGAGCCGGGCAGGGCGGTCGGCCGAGAGCAGGGCCAGGGGTGCGCCGGCGTGGTAGGCCTCCATGAGGGCCGGGAGGCACTCGCCCACGGCGGTGCCGCTGGTGGTGACGATACCCACCGGTTGGCCGCTGGCCTTGGCCATTCCCAAAGCGGTGAAGGCGGCGCTGCGCTCGTCGATGCGCACGTGGGCTTCGATGACTCCTGCCTGGTCTAGGGCGGCGAGGGCGTAGGCTAGGGGGGCTGAGCGTGAGCCCGGAGCGATGAGAACATGCCGCATTCCTGCCCGCACCAGGGTGTCGAGCACAGAAATTGCGGTCATAAAGGAGGTTGAGGGTGCATCAGTCACCCCACCAGTTTACTCGCTGCGCTCAGCGCTGGGGCCAGGCCGGTTTTCCGCCAAGACCTTCTAGGAGGCAGGGCAGGCTTCGGTGGGCTAGGGCGGGCCCTAAGCTGCCGTCTGGTCTAATAGGCGGTAACAGGCCTCGATACGGCGGTGCCACCAGGCGGTGCGTTCGGGGCTGGCTGCTGCCTCTTCGAGGAGCCGGGGGTCAGGGGCGATATCGCACAGGGGCAGGTAGCCGTCTCGGGCTACGAGGGGGCTGGGGGTGACGTCCTGAGCCAGGAGGGAGACCGTGCCCAGCCCGCACCCGTAGGGCAACTGGGGCAGGGCAGCGGCCAGCGCTGCCCCGGTACGGATGCCGACCGAACTTTCAAGAGCCGATGAGACAACCGCAGGTAGGGCGGCCTGCTCCACTAGCTCTAGGGCCCGTCTGACTCCTCCCAGGGGTGCGGCCTTAATAATCATCAGGTCAGCTGCTCCCAGGCGGGCGACCCGTAACGGGTCATCAGCCTTACGCACTGCCTCATCGGCGGCGATCAGTAGAGGGTTACCCCGGGCTCGCAGTGCCTCACGCACCCGGGCCAGGCCCTCGATACCCGGCACAGGCTGCTCAGCGTAAAGCAGGTCGTAGTCAGCCAGCTCGGTCAGGGCGCGGACGGCCTGGCCCTCCTCCCAGCCGCCGTTGGCGTCAATCTTCAGGCGAGCCCCGGGGCAGGCCGCGCGGACGGCCGCTACCCGGGCCAGGTCCTGGGCCAGGGATTCTTCAAAGGGCAGGCCCGCCTCAGCCACCTTAATTTTAATTTCCCGCACCTGCCCCTGGTAGCGGGCTAATACGTCCTCTACCGCCTGAGCAGGCACCGCGGGCACCGTAGCATTGAGCGGAATGCTGGTACGCAGCGGCTGGGGGTAGGGCAGCCAAGCCGCTTCGATAGCGCAGGCCAGCCAGGCGGATGCCTCCACGGGCTCATATTCGAGGAAGGGGGCAAACTCGCCCCATCCTTCCGGCCCCTGAATCAGAGCGGTTTCACGTAGGCTGACACCGCGGAACTTCACCCTCATAGGCAGGGCTACTACACGGGTCGCCGATAAGATTTCTTCAAGCGGGGGCAGGGGAACGTTAAGGGGCAGGGCGCTAGCTGTCATACTTTCTAATCTACTCTTCTACCGCTTCTGCGGGGCTGTGTTCAGGTGCTCGCGCAACATTAGGGGTTCTCTCAGGAAAGTCCCATGTGAGTTTGTCACAATGGCAGTGCAGGCTGAGCCTGTTCATCTCTAGCAGGGTCTAGGGCTGAAATAAGAGGCACGGCTTGGTAGGCTCGTTGACGTGTCTACACGCAGCAGAAAGGTCTTTAGGGATAACTGTGAGTTTTGAGAAGCGCGATTCTAACGCTGTTTCTGGCGCACCCGACGATGCCACCGAGGTGCTCATGCCCCAGGCCTACGACGACCGCACGGTCGCTCTGCCGGTGAGCCCCGGTGAAGACGCTACCGAGCTGCTTCCCGCTTCTCAGACCCGCGCCGCTTTTATGGACGATGACGCCACCGTGGTACTCCCTGCCGCGCCTTCTGCCCCCCAGGGTGAGGCCATCAAAGCTAAATTGCAGGCCGGTACCGCCAGTGGTCTGGCGGCAGCTAAGACCGGTTTTGCTGCCGCCCAGACTGCAGCTCAAGAGGCAGCCCATAGAGTCAAGAAGGAACGCGCCGCCCGCGCCGCGGCCAAAGCCCGCGCCCAGGCTGCGGCCCCGCGTCCGGACGCCGTCACCGCCCACCGGGCGCCACAGGCTAGCTACAGGCCCCCTGCCGCTGCTCCGCAAGGACGACCCCGCCCCGGCTACCCGGCGCAGGCCCAGCCGGGCTACGGCCGTCCGCCCTACCAGCAGGCTCACTCGGGTGAGGACTCCCCCTCAGGCCGCTTGCATATGCTGACCCCCTCCCATATTCGGCAGACCCGCCCCTCGCTCTGGACCCTGATCCAGCACTTCTTTGCGGCAGGAACCCTCTTCTGCCTTCTGATGGCGGCCTTTATTTTCTTTATTACAACGCCAACCGGCCAGGAGCTCGACGAGATTTCCTTCCAGGAGTTCTCCTACCAGTTCATGACCTATACCGAGCAAACCTCCACCCTGCTCGACTTCGTTCCTACCGCTGCCGGTATTACCGCGGCTATCGGTATTCTCTTTGTGCTCCTGTGGAAGCACCGCTTTGTGCCCGCCCTGGTGGGTGTGGCCATTGCCGCCGGGGCTAACCTCACCACCCAGCTGCTGAAGAACTACATCATCGTCAAGCCCAACCTGGGTATTCAGGAGGCCCTGGGCAACTCAGCGCCGTCCGGTCACACGACCTTCGCAGCCGCTGCGGGCCTGGCCCTCTTCCTGGCCTCCCCCAAGCGTTTCCGCCCCACCGTAGCCCTGATCAGCATGGTCTTTACGGTAGCGGCCGGCTATTCCACCGTGGTCAATGGTTGGCACCGCCCAGCCGATGTGGTCACAGCTATTCTGGTCACCGGTCTCTGGGGTGTGCTGGGGCTCGTGATTCTGCGTTTCATGCGCTCAGAAGAGCTTGATATGAGCGATACCCAGCGGTCGGGGCTGATTCTGGTTCCCCTGCTTTCTATCTCGGGGTTCTTCTCGGGTTTCTGCGCTCTGGCCCTCTACTGGGTCACCTACACTAACCCGATTCCCGGCTCTGCCTTTATGGCAGCAATCTGCATGATTGGGGCGGTAGCGGCCCTGACCACCAGCACCCAGGTCGCCCTGCTACGCCCCCAGAACAAGAAGCGCAGCGCCTACCGAAAGGTTTGGGCTTACTAATACAGACTGGATTCATTTTAAAGGCAAGAGCTACCCGGCATTTAGCTGGGTAGCTCTTTCTTTCTATCGCCTAAGCTTCTGAGCAAAACGTGCGAGGGACTTCTAGCCCTGCCCAAGGGTAATGGGGCCGGTCAGGCCGGAGGCAGCGTCCCCCTCGAAGGTGACGGTCGAGAGCCCCTGCCCCTCAGCCTCACGGGCTTCAAGCTTCATTAGGCGGTCAAGCAGAATACGGGTGGACCCGCCCGAATAGGGCAGCTGGTACATGGAGGCTGTGGTGGCCCCCTTGACCTTCTTCAGGGCAGAGTCAGCAATTTTCTGCACGGCATCTTCCATGGTGTCGGCCATGCGCTCGATAAAGGTGCTCTCTACCGGGGTGCCGTGACCGGGAACGAAGATACGGTAGCGGTCTAGCCCTGCCAGGGTGCGCAGGGTGCTGACCCACAGTTCGGGGTAGGAGTCGTCGAAGGCGGGGTCTGAGCCCTGCTCGATAATATCGCCGGCAAACAGGACGTCGTCTACGCCTACGAGAACGTCCCCGTCAGTATGGGCCAGGCCCAGGTACATGAGGGTAACGGCCCGCTGGCCTAGCTCTACGCGGGTAAAGGCCGGGCGGGTGCCGTCACCGGGCAGGAAGCGGGTGGGTACCACAAGCTCGGTGTTGGGGCCCTGCTGGTGGGCCATCTCGGGTTCTAGCACCTCAACGTAAAGACGCTGGCGGTCGCCGTAGCTTTCGATAGCTCGGGCGGCGCGGGGGTGGG
Organism: Rothia nasimurium; assembly: GCF_042660305.1. NCBI lineage: Bacteria > Bacillati > Actinomycetota > Actinomycetes > Micrococcales > Micrococcaceae > Rothia > Rothia nasimurium. The sequence continues at coordinate 90,775 of NZ_JBHSTW010000013.1, read as the reverse complement.
CCCAGATGTCGGTGACCCCGTCGGCGGCGAACACGGCATTGCCCATAAAGCGGTCGAAGTGCGCGTGGGTGTTGACCGCGACCAGGGGCAGGTCGGTGACCCGGCGGACCGCTCTTAGAATCTCAGCGCCCTGACGGGGCCCGGCACCGGTATCAATCACCATAGCCTTCTCTGCGCCCACAATCAGACCGGAGTTAAGACGGTAGTTATCCGTTGAGATCTGATAGATACCATCGGCAATTTCAAGAGTTCTAGCCATACTCTCTAAGGTACTGGACTCAGGCAGGTGAGCAGCCTGTTTAAACCCCACTTGCGGGGTTATTTCTTGCCACACTGCACTTTTTGACAGCTCTCTGCCTACTCAGCGCAACCTTCTGTCATATTGCAAAAGCCTGTGAGCTACTAGACTAGAGGGGTGATGTCTTCTACTTCCGCCCCCGTTTCGCCCCCGTCCGCTCCTCTGCCCTGCGGCCGTTACGCGCCCTCCCCCTCGGGTGACCTGCACCTGGGCAACCTGCGCACCGCCCTGCTGGCCTGGATGATGGCCCGCACCGCGGGGGGCCGTTTTGTGATGCGGGTGGAGGATTTAGACCGGGTCAAGAAGGGGGCGGCAGAGCGTCAGCTGGCCGACCTTGCCGCCCTGGGCATCGACTGGGATGGGGAGGTACTCTACCAGTCCACTCGCCTAGCTGCCTATGCGGATGCCCTGACCCGCCTGCGCGAGGCCGGGCTAGTTTACGAGTGCTACTGCACCCGCAAAGAAATTCAGGAGGCCTCCAGCGCCCCGCACGGCGCCCCCGGTGCCTACCCCGGCACTTGCCGCAACCTCACCGAGGCAGAACGGGCTGAGCGCAGGCAGCTTCGGCCGGCGTCCTTGCGCCTGAAAGCCCAGGTGAGCGAATGGACTGTCACCGACCGTTTCGCCGGGGAATACACCGACGCGGTCGACGATTTTGTGCTGGTGCGGGCCGACGGGGTCTACGCCTACAACCTGGTGTGTGTGGTCGATGACGATTACCAGGGGGTCACCGAGGTGGTGCGCGGCGACGATCTGCTGCCCTCTGCTCCCCGCCAGGCCTATCTAGCTCACCTATTGGGGTTGCAGGTGCCTGTCTACGCCCATGTTCCCCTGGCCCTCAACACCGAGGGCAAGCGCCTGGCTAAACGGGACGGGGCCGTGACCCTTGCTGAGCTCACCGCCGCCGGAGTCAGTACCGACCACATCATGCGCATGATTGCTGCCTCTATTCCGCTGCCCCCGATCACCGGAGAAAACGCGGGCGAGAAGGGCCCCCACCTGCCCGAAACAGCTGCTGAGATGCTCTCTGTCTTTAGCCCCGACCGTATCAAACGGGCCCCCTGGACGGTGGTAGACCCGCTGCTCGAAAGCACCTGCGGGCTTTAGGAGGCGCTGTGAACCTCGCTGACCGCATACCGGCCGAACGCCGGGGCACCGCTGCCCTGCTTCTGATCCTCACTGGCTCCCTGGGTATTCAGATTTCAGCTGCGATTGTCTCGGTGCTCTTTGCTAGCGTTGGCCCCACCCAGGTCGCCGCCCTGCGTGCCCTGATTGCCGCTGTGGTCCTGTGGGCGCTGGTGCGGCCTAACCCCCTTGCCCTGCGGCAGCGGGACCTTCCCCAGGTGCTGGTCTACGGGCTGGTGCTGACCCTGATGAGCGTCTGTTTCTACAACGCGGTGCACCATATTCCTTTGGGTGTAGCGGTGACCTTTGAATACCTGGGTGCCTTTGTGGTGGCCCTGCTCGGTGTGCGGCGCCTGCGCGACGGGCTCATCGCCTTTTTCGCTCTGGCCGGAGTCGTGATGATTGCCGGGCCTACACTCGCGGGGGACGCCCACCCTATCGGCTTTATCTGGGCCCTCGGGTCAGCCGCCTCGATGGCCGGCTACACCATCTTCTCAGCCCGCATGGGTTCAGTATCCGACGCAACCAGCGGCCTGCGCGGCACCACCATGTCGCTGGCTTTTTCGGCCCTCATCCAACTGCCCCTATCGGTGCCCGCCATGGCGGGGCTGGACTCGGACGCCTGGTTCAAGCTGGCTCTCTCCGCCATCGTGGGCGTAGCCCTGGCCTATTCTGCCGATAACATCGCCGGGCAGCTGACCAGCGCCGCCGTCATCGGGGTGCTTTTCTCCATCGATCCGGTGGTAGGGGCCATCGTGGGCACTTTCATGCTGGGTGAAGTGCTCTCTGCCTGGTCTTACCTGGGCATTGTGCTCATCGCCGCCTCCGGCGCCTACATCGTCTGGCGCACCAACAGGTCAGCCATCGCGGTAACACTGCATACATCGGCCCTACCCGTGATAGATCCACGCTCGCAGAAGCACTCTTAAGAAAAGCTCACCGTTTTTGTACGAAGATTCTAAATAGCTTCAGGCGGCGAGATAGTGTCACCCAGACCCTCAGGGTGTAAGCTAACGCACAGACCAAAACCTGCATGCGGGAAGATGCCTCAAGTAATCTAAACAAGATACTTTAGAGAAACTGCACATAAGGGAAGGTGCGCCGACGCACCCACCCCAGCCCGCACGTCCTCGCCTACAACCCAAGGGGAGCTCATGAGCAACACCACCTACCAGCTGATAGCCCTGGCTATCTACTTCGCCGCCATGGTCGGCATCGGCATCTGGGCCAAGTCCAAGAACAACAACCTCGACGACTACGTGCTCGGCGGGCGCTCCCTCTCCCCCACCGCAGCGGCCCTCTCAGCGGGTGCCTCGGACATGTCGGGCTGGCTCCTCATGGGCCTACCCGGCGCCCTCTACATCACCGGCCTGGCTGAAGCCTGGATTGCCATCGGCCTAACTGCCGGTGCCTGGCTCAACTGGAAGTTCGTGGCCCCCCGCCTGCGCGCCTACACCGAGGTCTCCCGTAACTCGGTGACCGTCCCCTCCTTCTTCCACAACCGCCTGCGCGACCCCCGAGGCATCATCCGCATCTTCGCCGCCCTGGTCATCCTGATTTTCTTCACCTTCTACGTCTCTTCCGGTATGGTCGCCGGTGGCGTCTTCTTCCAGTCCTCATTCGGCGGTAACTACCACACCGGCATGCTACTGGTCGCCGGCATCACCGTCGCCTACACCCTCTTCGGCGGCTTCCTGGGTGCAACCTACACCGACGTCGTCCAGGGCCTGCTCATGCTCACCGCTCTGATTGTTCTGCCGATCATGGCCCTGGTTTACGTCGGCGGCTTCTCCGGCCTTGAAACCACCATCGAGTCCGTCAACCCCACCGCCCTCTCCCTCTTTGCGGGCACCACCGTGCTGGGTATTCTTTCCTCAGCTGCCTGGGGTCTGGGCTACTTCGGCCAGCCCCACATCATCGTGCGCTTCATGGGTCTACGCTCAGCCCAGGACGCCACCGCCGGCCGCCGCATCGGCATCACCTGGATGATCGCCACCCTGGTCGGTGCCATGAGCGCCGGTCTCATCGGTATCGCCTACTTTGCCCGCCACCCCGAAGCAACCCTGACAGACACCACCAATGCTGAGTCGGTCTTCCTGGATATGTCCCAGATTCTGCTCCACCCCCTGCTGGCCGGGTTCGTGCTGGCAGCGGTGCTGGCAGCTATTATGTCAACCCTTTCCTCCCAGCTGATTGTCTGCTCATCTGCCCTAGCTGAAGACCTCTACAAGCTCACCAGCGGCGGCAAGGAACTCTCAGATGCTAAAGGCCTCTGGCTAGGCCGCGCGGGCGTGCTGGTTGTCTCTGTCATCGCAGGCCTGCTGGCCTGGAACCCCGACTCCTCCGTGCTCTCCCTGGTCTCCTTCGCCTGGGCAGGCTTCGGCGCAGCCTTCGGCCCCATCGTGATTCTCTCCCTCTACTGGCGCAAGCTCACCGCACTTGGTGCCGTCGCAGGCATGGTGGCAGGCACCATCACCGTTTTCGTCTGGGGCTACAACGAGGTGCTCTCGGGTTACATGTACGAGATTGTACCCAGCTTCCTGGTCAACCTGCTCTTTGCCTACCTGGTGTCGGTTGCCACCTACAAGAGTGACTCCGCCACCGCCCGCGAGATCAACGAAGAGTTCGACCGCGCCGTGGAGCTCTCCCGCTAGCAGCTTCGTCTAAGTCAGGACGCCGCACCCCACTCCCCTGCCTGCGGGCAGGGGCGCTGGGGGCGGCGTCCGTCCTTTTCTGCGCTGAATGTCGTCGAAAGTTTCATCTGCGTGTTCTTTGAACGCGCAGATGAAACTTTCAATTACATACGAGGAACCAGCCCGGGGCGCCCCTGGGTAGACTGGTGGCTATGACTAACGAACTTCCTGCCAAGGTTTCTGATATTTTCGATCCCCACCAGTGGCGCCTGGTTGAGGGCTTTGAGGACCTCACCGATGTCACCTACCACCGCCAGGTGGAGCGCAACGAGGCCGGTGAGATTCTGCGGGATCTGCCGACCGTCCGCATCGCTTTTGACCGCCCCGAGGTGCGTAACGCCTTCCGTCCGCACACCGTCGACGAACTCTACCGGGTGCTGGATCACGCCCGCATGACCTCTAACGTGGGCACCGTGCTGCTGACCGGCAACGGCCCCTCTGCCAAGGACGGCGGCTGGGCCTTCTGCTCCGGCGGCGACCAGCGCATTCGCGGCCGCGACGGCTACCGCTACGCCGAGGGCGAGACCCGCGATTCGATTGACCCGGCCCGCGCAGGCCGCCTGCACATTCTGGAGGTGCAGCGCCTGATTCGCACCATGCCCAAGGTAGTTATCGCCCTGGTCTCGGGCTGGGCGGCCGGTGGCGGCCACTCCCTGCATGTGGTTGCTGACCTGACGATCGCCTCAGAAGAGTACGGCAAGTTCAAGCAGACCGATGCGACCGTGGGATCCTTTGACGCCGGCTACGGCTCAGCCCTGCTGGCCCGCCAGGTGGGCCAGAAGTTTGCCCGCGAGATTTTCTTCCTGGCCAAGGAGTACGACGCCCAGCGCATGTACGAGATGGGCGCTGTGAATGACGTAGTACCCCACGCCGAGCTGGAGAAAAAGGGCCTGGAGTACGCAGCCCATATTGCCCGCCAGTCCCCGCAGGCTATCCGTATGCTCAAGTTCGCTTTCAACCTTCCGGACGACGGCATGGTCGGCCAGCAGGTCTTTGCCGGCGAGGCCACCCGCATGGCCTACATGACCGACGAGGCCGTCGAGGGCCGCGACGCCTTCCTTGAGAAGCGCGACCCCAACTGGGAGAACTACCCCTACTACTTCTAGCCGCCCACCGGCGTCCGCGTGCCCGGCTCAGTGCCGCGCCGCAGGCTAAGTGCCCACCAGACTCTCGTACTGCCCACCTTCCCTATGGACAGTACGAGAGTCTGATGGGCTTTCTTCTCTGTCTGAGCAAAAAATAAGACGATACTTCCCCTGCGGTGTGCGGTATTCCAAAGGAAAAAATATTAGCTCTTGAAGATACCTCCTCTCAAGCGTACAGTTTTCTGTACAGGAGGTTCTGATGAAAACTATGACCTACACCGAGTCCCGCGCCAACTACGCCCAGGTACTCGATATCGCGGTAGAAGACCTTGAAGAAGTCGTCATCACCAGGGCAGGGCGCGAACCTGCCGTCATTCTTTCACTTGCCGAATACGAATCGCTCAAAGAGACCGCTCACCTCTTACGTTCGCCTGCCAATGCCCGTAAGCTACTCGATGCAATCGATGAACTCGAAGCAGGCGGAGGCTCCAGTCAAGCACTTCTCGAAGATTAGGCAGCAGCGTGGAACTTATCTGGAGCAGTCAGGCCTGGGAAGATTACCTGTGGTGGCAAAAGCAAGATCGCAAGGTTCTCAAAAGAATTAATACCCTACTCAAAGATATCCAATGCAACGGTAACGAAGGCATTGGCAAGCCAGAGGCCCTGCGCAACAACCTCTCCGGCTACTGGTCCCGCAGAATTACCGAAGAGCACCGGCTGGTCTACAAAATCGTGGGCAACTCTGTGCGTATTGCAGCGGTGAGGTACCACTACGAGTAGACGCCGCAGCCAAAAGAAGAAAAACTGAGGTTCCACCAGACTCTCGCACTGCCCACCTTCACTGTGGACAGTACGAGAGTCTGGTGGGCATCTGTTGGAGCCTTGCCCCATAGACGCTCCACAGCGAATTGCGTATGTCCCTTCCGCATTCACCCTGCTGCGATGGTTTAGAGTTGATAAGCAGTTATCACCACCACACATTTTCTTTAAAGAGATTCATGGCCGCCGCATCCCGCCCAACTAAAAATTTCAGAAGCGATATACAAGCTCTAAGAGCTATCGCCGTCCTTCTCGTTATTGGCAACCACTTCTGGCCGAACTTCATCACCGGCGGATATATCGGGGTAGATATATTCTTCGTCATCTCGGGCTACCTCATCACGCTTCATCTCCTCAAAGAGCTCAGACAACGCAATACCGTCAGTTTTAAACACTTTTACGCGAACCGGGCTCGACGCCTGCTCCCGGCCGCGATCTTCGTCGGTGCAGTTTCTTTTATCGCAACGCTGGCACTTGCACCTGTAAGTTATTGGGGTCGCACCGCCTGGGACTTCTTCGCGGCGAGCGCCTATTTTCACAACTGGAATCTGTATGCCTCTGCAACAGACTATTTCGCCCAAGACAGCAACCCTACGGTATTTCAACACTACTGGTCCCTGTCAGTTGAAGAGCAGTTCTATCTCATCTGGCCGATAGCGCTTACGCTGCTATTTCTAGGAGCTTTCAAGGTAAAAACATTCCTTGGGGGCAACTCACGATTGCAGAACCTGGTATTGAGTTCAGGTGTTTTCACGCTACTTATTCTGTCTCTAGCATTCGCTCAAAGCCAGGTAGCATCTGGTCAGGCTGGGGCATATTTCAATACATTTACTCGCGTCTGGGAGTTTATGGTAGGCGCTCTGGTCGCTCTTCTCTCCCCGCTGTTTTTCTCGCTCAACAAGGCCTTCGATAATAGCTTCTACCCCAAGCTTCTCCGCAACCTAGCTCAGCTTGCAGCCTACCTCGTACTTCTGAGCTCAGCCTTTCTCTACACGGAAGAAAGCGGAGTACCCGGTTTAAGTACGCTAGCTGCGGTTCTTGCCGCTGCTGCCGTTATTGCAACAGGGCCGTTCACCTTTATGCCTTGGTTACGGTTTCTTGTTGAGGGGCGCCCTACGCAGTCCATCGGGGATATGTCGTATTCCCTGTATCTCTGGCACTGGCCTGTGGCCGTCCTTCTGCCCTTTGCCCTCGGCCACGCTGCCGAGTGGTGGACCTATATTGTGGTGCTTCCGCTTGTCTTTCTGCTGGCCTTCACGACGCAGAAGTTCATTGAAAACACCTTTCGTTTCAAGTTTAAGCCCCTCTTTGCCCCAAAAACTGTTTTCATCTCGGTTATCGCTACGTTAGCTCTTATTGGCACGAGTTCTGCAGCAACCCATTTCTATGCCCAGCAGTACTCTGCCCGTCAACAGGCGGAAATCCAGGCAAGTATGAACCAGGTCGCGGGTTCTGCGTCAGATACCAAAACATCGGGTGAAGAAAAAGAGACAGCAGAGATTAGCTGTGTTGGGGGTATGGCCCTTGTAAACACTGAGCACTGCAAGGAGGCCTTCACAGCAGAGCCTGTAATCGCTGCTGGCTCAGAAAGCGAAGCACCGTGGATACCGCTTGACCAAGAATGTGAAGTTCTTGAATCAACTGAGGTCCCCAACGGCGGGTCAAGGGTCAAGATTCACTGCAACTACGCTGCGGAATCGGCAGACCCCACGAAGGTCTGGTTTATCGGTGACTCACATATTGATCACTGGCGCCCAGCGGTTTACCCTATTGCCCGCGAAAAACAGTGGGATATGACGTTCTTTAGTCACTCAGGTTGCTCCCTCTGGGAGACTCCCCTGACCTACTGGCTTGCTCCTGGACGCCAGGTGCCCGTTGCCCAGACATTTTCAGATACCTGCCCCAAGTGGCCCGGCCGTGTCCTCAACGAGGTAACTCAGGAGAAGCCAGATTTAATTGTTATCGGTAACTACTCCAGTAGCCAGGGCCTTGAAAACGGTAGCGGCGCGCCCCAAGAAAAGCAGTATGCGAAAGCAATGAAACCCTGGGTTGATCGTTGGCAGGCGCAGGGCAGCAAGGTGGTTGTTGTTCGTGATGTTCCTACCGCGGGTTCTTCAGTTGGCCCCGATTGCGTATCGTATTCAGGTACGCAGTGCGTAGCATCCGCCAGTACTGTCTTATGGCCAGATCCCCAATTTGAGGCAGCTCGCTCTTTGAACATCCCCACCATCGATATGACCGACTACCTTTGCCCCGACGATTCCTGTCACGGGGTAATTGGCGGAATTCCGGTCTATTTCGACACCAACCATCTGTCGAAGAGTTACAGCATGTCTCTGTCGGCCCCGCTGAGTGAGAAGCTAGACGAAGCGCTTAAAGAATAAATATAAGTAGGACGCCCCGCCCCATCTTCTCCACGGAAGGCAGGGCGGGGCGTCCTTGCATTCGGCCCGGGGCTAGGCCTCAGGGCCTGCCATGCGCCGGGCAGCCTTGCGGTTGTCAATGGCGCGTTCTTCGAACTCCAGCTCGATAATGCGCAGCTTGTTCTTGCGGTGCCAGGTCAGCAGCACGTTGACCAGAAAGACCAAGAAAACCAGCATGAAGACCAGGTAGGCCAGTCCAATCACAGAAAGAACGACCTCCCCAGTAGTGGGCACCAGCGGATTAGTAGCAAGTACAGTCATGGTTAGGCTCCCTTGTCGGTGTTACCTGTGGCATTCTCACCCAGGCCCAAGCGCTTACGAATCACTCGAATTTCGGTCTTATTTTTCTTATGGAACCCCAGGAGCACTACAAAAAAGAGCACCAGCAGGGCCAGATAAAGTAGCAGAATCGCGATTTCTGCACCGGTTACTTCAAGCATGGGTTGGCTCCTATCTCGACCTTGAGAAGCAGAAGGTGTTACCTACAAGATTACCAAGTAGGCATACTATCTGGCAATAATCACCAGGCGTAGACTAAAAAGAGCCATGACACTAGATTCCCTTACCCCACTCCCCGCGCCTGCCCTGCCCGGGCCGGGCAGCGTCGTCCGCGTCGGAGCAGATCAGCCCACCAGCCCCACCCAGCAGGTCACCGAAGCCCTGTACACCTTCAGCACCTGCTTTACAGAGCTAGAGAGAGGGCAGGACGCCCCCGCCCTGGTGGTCACAACCAGCGGCTCCACCGGTGCCCCCAAACAGACGGTGCTTTCCACCTCAGCTTTACGTGCTTCGGCTCAGGGAACAGAAACAGCTACTGGGACAAGCAGCGCCCAGTGGCTCCTGGCTCTGCCCCTGCAGTACGTTGCCGGGGCACAGGTGGTGGCGAGGTCTGCCCTGGCAGGTACCGTCCCCGTCCTGACCGGCTCAGTCAGCGAGGGCACCCGCTTCACGGCCCAGGATTTTGTCAGCTCCGCCGAAAAGCTCTCAGCCCCGCAACGGCTGGTCTCCCTGGTACCCACCCAGCTACACCGCCTGCTCGAGACTCCGGAGGGCGCCCTCCGCGAAGAAACCCTCGCGGCCCTGCGCTCTTTCTCCGCAATTCTGTTGGGCGGGGCGCCGGCCAGCGCCGACCTCATCGCAAGCGCCCACGATCTGGCACTCCCCGTAGTGCGTACCTACGGGTCGGCCGAAACCGCCGGGGGCTGCGTCTACGAGGGCAAGCCGCTGGCGGGCGTCCGCGTGCAGATAGAAGCCGATGCCGCCGACCCACAAGCTCCTGGGCGTATCTGGCTGGGCGGGCCGACCATTGCCAGCGGCTACGCCAATGATCCTCAGCGCACCGCCGCCCACTTCTTTGTAGACGGTCAGGGAACCCGCTGGTACCGCACCGACGATCTGGGCACCCAAGACCTGCGCACCGGAGCCCTCACTGTAGCAGGTCGCGCCGACGACGTGCTCATTTCTGGCGGTATCAAAACCAGCGCGGCAGCCGTAGCTACCGCCCTCGAAAGTCACCCGGCTGTGCGTGAGGCCCTGGTGGCCGGGGTTCCAGATGCCCGCTGGGGTACCGCTATCGCCGCCGCCGTCACCCTGGTGGCGGGTAACAGCGCACACGCTTCTAAGCTTGCGAACGCCCTCCCCCAGCTGGTGGCAGAAAAGCTGGGGGCAGCGTCCGCCCCCAAACTCGTTAAGGTGCTCCCTGAGCTGCCGACTCTTCCCACCGGCAAGCCTGACCGGCGGGCCGTCCAGGCGCTCCTTGCAGAAGCCTGGAAAGCCCAGTCGGCGAACCGGGCTAGGTCACGCGGCCACTAGCGGGCGTCCACCGCTAAAAAGTGAGAGAATGGTGTGTATTTGTGGCGTAGCGACGCCACATCGAAACTTGGGTTGATAAGGAGCACAACAGTGGCAACGGTTGCACAGTGGATTGAAGGGGCGCGTCTGCGCACGCTCCCTTTGGCGGCAGCTCCTATCATTGCTGGTTCTGCGGCCGCCTACGAGGTGCACCAGTTCAAGCCCGGCCGCGCCCTACTGGCCTTCCTCGTGGCCTTCTTCTTGCAGGTGGGCGTCAACTACGCCAACGATTACTCCGATGGAATTAAGGGCACGGACGAGGTCCGCGTGGGCCCCCTGCGCCTGGTCGGCTCGGGCGTGGCCAAGCCCTCCCACGTGAAGATGGCAGCCTTTATCTGCTTTGGTCTGGCCGGCCTGAGCGGTCTGACCCTGATTATGCTCTCGCAGCAGTGGTGGTTCCTAGCTATCGGTGCCTCGGCTGTGCTGGCGGCCTGGGGTTACACTGGCGGCAAGCACCCCTACGGTTACATGGGCCTGGGCGATATTTTCGTCTTTATCTACTTTGGCCTGGTCGCTACCCTCGGCACCATGTTTACCCAGAGCAACCAGCTGACCCTGAGCTCCTGGGTCTTCGCCGTAGCCCTGGGGCTTTTCTCCTGCGCCCTGCTGATGGCTAATAACGTACGCGATATTCCCACCGACATTGAGGCGGGTAAGAAAACCCTAGCGGTGCGTCTGGGCGACCGCGCTTCGCGCATCACCTACGCCGTAGAGATGGGCCTGGGGCTGGCCCTGACCGCCCTGCTGGTTCCGCAGAACCCCTGGTACGCCCTGGCCTTTATTCTGATTGGGCCGGTTGTTCATTCAGCCCTGGTGGTGCTCTCGGGCGCCCTGGGCCGCGACCTGATTCCGGTACTTAAGCAGGCTGGCATCATTGCCCTCATATATTCACTGCTCATTGCCCTGGCGGTAGCCCTGCACCCGCTTGAAATCTTTGCTGAGCGGGCCACCGTCTTTACCGGCTACTAAAGGCCCTGGCTGCGGCGGGCGGCTTCGTCCAGCTCGTCTTCAATCGCCTGGTTTTCGTCTTCTAGGCTTGTTTTCTTGGGCTTGTTCTTGCGGCGGATCATCCGGTTAAAGTCGGCGGCTGCGGCGTCGTGCAGGCGGGGGAAGGCCAGGTAGCAGATGGCGAAGCCGATGAGCGCGCCGAAGATGATGGCCAGGATGAAGCCCACGCCAAAGTAGTAGGAGGCGAAGAAGGCGGCAGCTGAGAACAGCAGGCGGAGCAGGGAGTACTTCAGAAAATTCACCCCTTCATTCTACCCAACCCGCTGCGGGCAAGATCTGCACGGCGGGCGTCCGCTCAGCTGGCACGCTGTGAGCGCACAAAGAGGGGTGGGCGGGCCTGTTCATGGAAAAATGGGGGTATGGGTAGAGCTATTTTGATTATTGGCGGCGCCGCTCTTCTGCTGGGCGTGTGGATTTATTCGATTCTGGATGCCGCTCAGACCGACCGTTTGCGCGTTCGCACCCTGCCCAAGGGGGCCTGGCTTGCTGTGCTGGTGCTCTTTCCACTGCTGGGGTCGGTGCTGTGGTTCTGGCTGGGGCGGCCGCGCGGGTCGCGCCACGGGTCTTTTGGGGCGCCTGCTGCTAAGCCGCCGGTGGCTCCCGATGATGACCCTGAGTTTTTGAAGTTCCTTGAGGCCCGGGCCCGGCGCGAGCGCCAGGACGCCGAGTGGCAGCAGCGCAAGAACCGTAAGGACGCCGGTGGGCAGGGCTCTGCCCATGGCGAGGAGGCCACAGAGCCGGACGACGAGTCCTAGTTTTTTCGAACCCCACGTTTTGTCACGAGCCCCACGGTTTACAGGTGGGGCTCGTGACAAAACGTGGGGTTCGCTCTTATTTCTTGGCCTGGCGGTAGGTTCGGTAGTTCTTACAGAGCTCTAGAACCAAAACGCAGGCCACGAAGATGAAAAGGGGCAAACGCCAACTTAGGCTGGCCGAATCTGGAGTAGCCCACAGCCCATAACCCCAGAAACCAAGACAAGCGATCATCATGAGGGAATAGAGGTAGAGCCGGTAGGGCTTGACCTTCTTTTGCTCTGAGAGGGAACGGGCATAGGCTACCGGGTGGCCGAATTCTTCCAGGTAGCTACTGCCGCTTTCGCGGGCATGTTCTTTGACCCGGGAGACTTCTTTCCGTACACGGGCATCCGAAATATCGCCCCGCTTCCAGAGCTCCTGTTTGAATCGTGCAAGCCAGGTTTCGGGCTGACTGTAGTTATCGGTGCCTTCCATCACGTGAGTAGACCCCTTGGGAAGAGCAAGTGCAGCCAAGCCTCCTAGCAGAGCAGAGCCTGCTGCTACAGGCAGATGAAACCAGGCAGGAAAAGTTGTCGTCACAACCTCGTAGGACCAGAACAGCAGGAAAGCTACACCGCATGCGAGAACAAGAACAATCAGAGCCGATACCGCAACACCTGATGTAAAACCGAGCTTAGATCGAAGCCGCTGGAAGAGGGCAGTTGAAAACATGACGGCAAACCCTAGGAAGGCTGGGAGTAGGTAGAAGGCCACCGGCTGGGAGCTCGGCCTATCGCTGGGTAGTACGCTGACCACCCAGAAAAGGATGCTAAAGAACGCCCCGGTCAAGAAACCTGCCACGATTACTTCTTTGAGGGCCCATGGTTCGTCTTCGGAAAAGGCCTGGGTCCCCTTTTCGCGCCAGGTGGTGATTTTTTCTGCGGCCCATTCCTCGGGCGTACCGTAGAGGTCGGTGGTACTTTGACCGGTTTCAGCTACCTGGCGGATGACGCCGTTGAGGGCGCTTTCACTGGTGACTGCTTTGACACCGTTCGTAGCTAGGGTCGCAAAGGCAGTTTGCACCCAGTCTTTGTCTGCCGGGTTGTCGCTGGCTTCTTCGATTGCGACGGTCAGGCGTTCGTAGGGGTTAGTTGCCATGTCTCCTCCTTGAGTCATGTTGAAACACTTCTGGCGGTTTAGGCTCCAAGGACGCTGGTCAGCCGGGCCAGGGTGGCTCGCTCCTCGGCGAGTTGGCGGGCGCCTGCGTCCGTGAGCCGGTATTGGCGGCGGGCAGGGCCGCTCTCCCCTTCCGTCCAGGTGGTGGTGACGTACCCGGCTTCCTCCAGTTTGGACAGCGCCGGGTAGAGGGAGCCACCGCGTAAGCGTCCGTAGCCCAGCTCTTCTAGGCGGGTAGCCAGACCGTAGCCGTGCAGGTCATCCTGCTCTAGGCAGGCTAGGACGGCGGTGGGCAGGGTTGCCCGGATCAGGGAAGGCGGGTAGGTAGTAGGTTGCATATCACACCCCTCTCATATCTAAGTACACCATATACCTAGATAGGTTTCAAGACTTTTGTTGTTTATTACCGAACAACGCCTACGCAGAAGCCCCCGCTCACAAGGTGCGGGGGCTTTTTTGAACCTGTGGAAAAGCGTCAGCGATAAATCCTACAGACCCGAGTAGGAGTGTAGACCCGAGAAGTAGACGTTGACCACGGTGAAGTTAAAGATGATGCAGAGGTAGCCTGCAATGGAGAGCCAGGCTGAAGGCGGGCCCGACCAACCGCGGGTGGCACGAGCGTGTAGGTAGGCGGCATAGACCACCCAGATGATGAAGGTCCACACTTCCTTGGTGTCCCAGCCCCAGTAGCGACCCCAGGCCTTTTCTGCCCAGATAGCACCGGCACCCAGGGTGAAGGTCCACATGGCAAAGCCCACGGTGTTGAGGCGGAAGGAGAAGTTTTCCAGGGCGGTGGACGAGGGGATCAGACGCATGAAGCCCAGGCGCACCAGGGAGCTGTCGGTGCCTTCGATGATCTGACGTTCGCGAGCGGTCTGCACCAGCTGCAGGATTGCCATGGCGAAGGTGATGGTGAAGATAGCGGAAGCCAGCACCGCGATGGATACGTGAATCACTAGCCAGTAGGACTGGAGAGCGGGCACCAGCTGACCTACGGGGGTGGGGTAGGCAATGGTGGCTGCGGTCATCATGGTCAGGGCCAGGCCAGATACCAGGGTCCCCACAAAGCGCAGGTCGCGGAAGATCAGGAAGCCCAGGTAAACCACGACCACGAGCAAGGCACCGGTGGTGCAGAATTCATACATGTTGCCCCAGGGCGCTCGGTTAGCGGCAAAGGCGCGGGAGAGCACACCGGCCAGGTGAATCAGGCAGCCCAGGGCCAGAATGGCCACACCGGCGCGGGCGGCGGGTCGGCGTTCGCCGCTACCGTAGCGCATCTCTGAGTCGGCGACGTGACCGGCGATCTTGGCGGCTGCTGATTTCTTGTAGCCCATGCCGCGTTCGCCGGTGCCCTGTTCAGTGCCGCTAATGCGAGCTGAGCGGGCGTTTTTGACGCGGGCACCGGCACCTACGAGTTCCTTTTCCGTGTCGGGAGCCGTGGCAGCTTCGAGGCGCTTGGTGGTGCGGGAGTGGGCAGCAACGTCCCAGGCAAAGGCGACGAAAGCCACCATGTAGGTGATCGCCGCAAGGTACATAAAGAGTTCGCTCCAGCGGGCCAGCTCTATATTGACTTCTGACATGGTCTTCTCATTTCACAGGTTGAGGTAGGGCGCGGACGCCAGTGCCCGGCCGAGTTGCCCCGGGGTAGGCGGTGGGTAGGTTAGGCTTCATCAAATTCTAGCCCCCATTGCTCGGCAAAGAGGTCGGTGAGCTTATCGGCCTCGGTAGCGAGCCTGGGGTCTTCTCCACGGGCTAGCAGACCGTATTCGACGGTCAGCACCCGGTCTGCGCCGCTACCGCTTTCAGTGGCACGCACCCAGACACGGCGGCGGGCCACAAAGGCAGAAAGTAGCAGGCCGGCAAAGAGCAGGGCCGAGGAGATCAGAGCAATAGGACGACCAGGGTCTGAGCGAATTTCAATACCGGCAAACCGCTTGACCCCCACAAACTCGATAGTGCCGCGTCCGCCGGGTAGGGAGGCCTTGTTGTTGATAGCGTCAAGCACAATACCGTTGCCCATAGCCATGCTGTTCAAAGGCTGGAGCTTATTGACATCGAGCACATAGACGTTCTGGGGCACACCGCTATCAAGACCCAGATCACCGGTATAGCTCTGTAGCACCAGCATGGGGTTGAGGAGGTCTGAGTCAATGGAGGTGGGTGCACTACCTGCGGTACGTTCACCGGTGGGCAGGAACATGCCCACAAAACCCAGCTGGTCAGGTTGGGCATCTGGCACCTTGAGCACCACAGATGAGAGGTAGCTACGCCCGGAGGGAAGACCCGGCACCGGCCCTTCGTAGGCGAGAGAGCCGTCGGCGCTGATGACGCGAACGATCGGGGCGTAGCCATTACCCAGCAGGTAGATGGAGGTGCCTTCAAAGTAGATAGGCTGATTGACCTTGAGAGTCTCTTGGCGCTGCTGACCATCTGCGGTAGTCAGGGTAAATTCGGCTTCGTAGTTGATATCTGACCCGTAGGTGGGTGAACCTTCCTGGCGGTCGTATTCGACCGTCATGGAGGTCATCGTAGCCGAGTAGGGCAGTAGCCAGTCGGGGTTGTAGTTGGTGCCGGGGCTAAAGGAATCGTAAGAAGCTAGGGAATTGACGAAGGTTTCCTCCTCGACCACGATACGCTGGCCGCTGTAACCAAAGAGGGAGCCGACAGCTACAGCGATGAGTACCCCAATCATGGCCAGGTGGAAGAGGATATTGCCCAGTTCACGCAGATAGCCGCGCTCGGCGGCCACGTTGACAACGCCCGGGGCTTCTTGCCGTACCTCGATGCGGTAGCGGCGTTTTTTCAGGACGGCGGCGGCGTCCTCGATAGCACGGGCGGCGGTCAGCTCCCCCGCCCCAGCCTCAAGGGGAATGGTCAGAGTGCGGTGCTGGGGCAGGCGGGCAAAGTTCTTCGGGGTGCGGGCCGGGCCTGACCGCATGGCCCTATAGTGCTTGGCAGCTCGCGGGATAACGCAACCGATCAGGGAGACAAAGAGCAGAATATAGATAGCGGCAAACCAGGCCGAGGAAAAGACATCAAAGAGCTGGAGCTTATCGGCGATAGGGCCCCAGGTGGGGTATGCCTCAATGTAGTTAGCTACCGCGGCGGTATCCTGAATCCGCTGGGGAAAGATAGAGCCGGGCACTGCGGCAACCGCTAGCATGAGCAGCAGGAAGAGGGCCGTGTTCATCTTGGTCAGCTGTCTCCAGGCCCAGCGGAGCATTTCCAGCGGGCCTAGGGCCGGGGCGTCCTGATTCTCTGCCATGTTTTCCTTGCTGTTTTCGGTTCGGTGGGTATGTGTGTAGTGTGTTAGATGGGAAGTTCGTAGACCGGCATGGTGGCCTGGAACCAGGACATCATCTGGGTCCAGACGCCGGTGGCCAGTAGCAGCCCGATGATTATCAGCATGGTGCCGCCCAGCCGCTGAAGGAGTAACCTGTGTCGGCGCGCCCAGCCCATAGTGTTCACTCCGCGGGCTACGCCCAGGGCTACCAGCAGGAAGGGGACGCCCAGCCCTAAGCAGTAGGCCAAGGTCAGCAAAATGGCCTTACTGTTATCGGAGCCGCCGGTATAGACCAGGGTCTGCACGGCCGCGAAGGTCGGGCCGATACAGGGGGCCCAGCCCAGACCAAAGGTGATGCCCAGAATCGGGGCGCCCCAGAGGCCGGCCGGGGGTTTGGCTTCAATTTTGCGGTCGCGTTGGAAGAAGTCGAAGCGGCCCATGAAGACCAGACCCATCACAATCACCAGCAGGCCCAACACCAGGTTGACCCAGCCCTGCCCGCGCAGCCAGGGGGCCGCCCCCAGCTGGGCTAAGACCACAGACATGAGTACGAAGATAAACGAGAAGCCCAGCACAAACAGACCAATGCCGGTCACCATGCGCAGGTTGCGGCGGCGGGGGCTCATCTCTCCCCCCGATAGGCCGGTCACGTAGCCCAGGTAGCCCGGCACCAGCGGTAGCACGCAGGGGGAGGCAAACGAGACCAGGCCCGCCAGTGCCGCAAGGGGCAGGGCGAGCCAGAGGGAGCCATCGAGAACGATATTGCCGAAACTAGGCACTGACCTGGTCTTCGAGCAGGGTGCCCAGCACAGACTTGTCGATTTGCCCCAGAATACGGGCCGCTACGCGTCCTTCAGCGTCGAGGACGACCGTGGTCGGCACCGCCTGGGCAGGCACGTACTTACTCATGGCAAGCAGCACCTTGCCGGTCACGTCGCGGAAGGAGGGGTAGGGCACGGAGAAGTTCTTCTCAAAAGCCTCAGCGGTACCTTTTTCGTCGCGCACGTTGGCCCCATAGAAGGCAACTTTCTCGCCGTAGGTGTCGTGCAGTTCGTTGAGCCAGGGAGCTTCAACACGGCAGGGGGCGCACCCTGCGTACCAGAAGTTCAGCAGCACGGGCTTGCCGCGCAGGTCTGCGGCTGAGACGACGGTACCGTCAAAGAGCTCGCTTTCAAAGTCAACGGGTTCACCGCGCTCACCTGCGGCATATTCGGTGACGCTACCGTCACCGGCAATGTAGCCCTTGGAGTCTCCGGCATCTGCCTGGGCAGCCAGGGAGTCCTGGCTTGATGAGCAGGCAGAGAGCAGGCCAACAGTTCCCAAAGCGGCGATGCTCAGGGCCTGTTTGCGGCTCACACGTAGGGGGAAAGAGGTAGACATGAATTACAGGTCTTTCAGGTCAGTGTAATGTGCGCTTGTAGTCGGTGCCATTATGACCCCGGTAACTGAATAACACCTGAATAGAGCTCGGCAGCAGGCTCAACATAGGAGAGTTTAGGCTTGCCAGGGGCGAAAATATTGGGGAAGGTAAAACTTGTAATGGAAGCTAAATTGCACTGGCGGCTGCGCGGGTCGTGCGGCAGCGCCCCACCCTCTACAGAGGTGCGGGCCATCCAGATGGGTAGCTGATGCGAGACAATAATTGCTTCAGCGCCGTCCCCGCCCTTTTCGTAGGCGGTGCGGGCGGCGTCCTTAATAGCCTCAGCCATACGCTCCACCTGGTCCCGGTAGGGTTCACCCCAGGACGGACGCAGGGGGTTAAGCAGGTGCTTCCAGTGGCGGGGGTTGTTCAAGAGCTCCTGCTTATTCACGTGCAGACCCTCGAAGTAGTTCCCGGCCTCAATCACACGTTCATCGGGCTGGGCAACCAGGCCCAGCAGTTCCTCGATGGGGGCAGCCGACTCGCGGGTGCGGGTGAGCGGGGAACAGACCAGGTGCACAATGTTGGCACCGGCGTCCGCGCGGCGCTTGAACTCTTCGGCAGACAGGCGCACCATCTTCTGACCCGTCTCAGACAGGTGGTAGTTGGGCAGACGCCCATACACGATACGGTCGGGGTTGTGCACCTCGCCGTGGCGCATCAGGTGCACGGTAACAGTTGCCGAAGAAGTATTCATATCTCTAGTCTCTCAAACCTAGTCAGTAAGCGCTAACCAGCAACCCCGCCGGTTTACTCCGCCAGTTTCTTCTCAATAATCTTCGCCAGGCGTTTGGCATTGACCTGCCAGAAGTCCTTAACCTCACCGTCAACCCGCAGCACCGGGATCTCGGTGCGGTGACGCTCCAACAGGTCGGGGTGCTCTTCAACGTTGATTTCTGTGTAGGTCAGCCCGTAGCTGCCTGTCACCCGACCGGTCGTCTCCCGCGCAGCTTCGCACAGGTGGCAGCCGGGCTTAGTCAGCAGTTCAATCAGTGGTGTAGCCATTGCTCCACTCTAACCCGCCGCTCCCCCGCGAGGCGAGAGGACCCGTCCGCCCCGAAAGTCCGGTGATACAGCGCGAGCCCCGCACCGAAACAGGTGCGGGGCTCGCGGTGAAGAATTTACTTCTTGTTGCGGCGCTGGTGGCGAGTCTTGCGAAGAAGCTTACGGTGCTTCTTCTTAGACATACGCTTGCGGCGCTTCTTGATAACTGAACCCATTGGATTCACCTCACTTATTAAATAGTGGTCGATACCCGGCCGACAGCAACCACCCGGGGGCGGTAGGTCGGTAGCTATCCGGGCGCTATACCGGTATAAACGCTCCAAACCACGCATAAAGGGCATAGCAATACCCTCGGCGTGAAAAAACGCTCTCTCCCAAGCCTACAGGCAAACAGGGCTTTTCGCCGACTGTTCACCGGCAAGTGAGAGCATTTTCTCGTTTTATCTACCCTCTAGCGGTCACTGGTGGCGTATTCGTAGCCCTCGCGCAGGGCCGCTGCGGCATCTTTCCCCGGGTCTTCTTCCACTGCCCTGGCAGGTTCTGCAGCGTGGGGGTCGCGACCCCCTCCAGTCTCCTGCTGGGCGGGGGCGCTTTTGCGGAAGCCAAAGTAGCCAGCCACGTCAAAACGCTTTTTAGCGGGCTGGTTCCTTACACTCTGCGGGGCTGCAGCTTCATCGGCGTCACTGGCATTTTCTTCCCTTGCGCCCTGCAGCTGGGGAGCCTCACTGGCCGTGGACCCCTCCGGCTTCCTGGGGGCTGCTGCCCCGGGGTCAGCGCTGGCGGTAGCGCTAGCGGCGCGGACGACCGGGCTCACCGTCCCCCGCCTGCGGCGGGTTGCGCTCCCGGTAGGGGGCTGAGCGCTTGCAGGGGCGGCGTCCATAGGCTGGATGCTGGTGAGGGCTTCAAACAGATCAGGCTCAATGGGCCCGCCCCAGGTATCGGGCACCAGCTCCTGGGTCTCAACCTCGATGGGTTCAAGGTTGATGCTGCCCGCTTCCCTAGTCGGGGTCTCAAAATCGACCGGGTGGCCCGCTTCAGCAAAACGCTCTTGCAAGTTGGCCCTGAGCAGGGTCTGGGCGAGGGCGGCGTCGCCAGATCGGGCGGCATCGACGATAGCCCGATACTCCATACGCAGGCGCGAGGCGGTAGCGCTCCATAGGGGAACCTGGCTGACCAGCTCGAAGCGGGCCTCGATCATGGCGTCACGCAGGGTCGCCAAGAGGGCAGAAATCAGGGCGTTGCCAGAGAGTCTTCCCAGCTGGATATGGAAATCCGCTTCGAGCTCGTGAAAGTCGCTCAGGCTGGTAGCGTCGTCCTGCATGGCCTCCACGATGCGGTCTAGCTCTTCGAAGGCTGACTGGTCGTAGTCGGGCCCTGTGAGGGCGTGGTTTTCAAGCAGCAGGCAGGTTGCCAGCAAATCCTGGCGGGGCGAGAGGGAGCTGGCCAGATAGAGGCTGACGGCTGGCCCTGCCGAGGCCGCCGGTTCCCGCACCAGCTGGGCGATAATGCTCTTTTTCCGCCCCTCGTAGAGCCTGAGCACCCCGATTTCTTCGCAGTGCTTGAGGCTCTCCCGCATGTGGTTCTGACTGATACCCACCTCACGGGCCAGCACCCTGTCGTCGGGCAAGTTATCGCCCAGGTGCAGGGTCTGGTTAATCAGTTCGTTCTCGATCCAGTCGAGAAGCTGCTGATGGTGTGCCATACAGTCTTGTGGTGTCCTTTGAAACTAGCGGTTGGTGGGCAAGGGCCTAGCGGGAGCTGCGGCGACCCCAGCGGGTGAGCTTGGCCAGCAGGCCACGGTCGTCGCCCTCTTCACCACCGGCCTGCTTGTGGGCCTGCTTATGGGCCTGTTCATCACTTGCCTTGGCCGCTACCTCTTGGGCAATGACCTGCTCAGGGGTGGGTACTTTGAAGCTAATGGGCTCCTCATCTTTGGTGCCCAAGCTCAGGCTCTGTGCGAGCTGGCGTACTTGGTCGCTGACGGCGTCCTGCTCTACATTGGCAGGCGCCTGGTTCTCCACAGCCTCTTCGTCCACCCGGTTATCGAGCACGGGGGTAAAGGGGGTCAGCGGGGTGAAGGTAATACCGGCGGTGTTGGGGTGGGGCACGTCCACGGCCGGAGCGGACGCCTCGCCCTGCTGCTCAGGAGCAGACTGGGCAGCGGTCGAGTTTTCTTCTGCCTCCTCTGCCTGCATTTCTTCGAGGGCAGGAGCGGCCAGCAGCCCCTCCGCCCAGGCTTTAACGGCGGTCAAAGGCGTGGGGGTAATGGAGTAGAACCGCTTTTGGCCTACGGCTTCGGTTTCAACCAAACCGGCAGTGCGGAGCACCTTGAGATGCTTAGATACGGTGGGCTGACTGACGCCCAGCTCCTCAACCAACTCGCCAACGGCCAGTCGTTCGACGGCTAGTGCCTGGAGGATGTGTCGCCGCGTGGGGTCAGCGATAACAGCAAATACGTCGTCTTTCATACTGACATCTTTGCACATATATACCCACAATTGCATGTTTGACCAGCAGAAATGGGGACACTTTTCGTCTACGCCCAGCTAGCACCCAGGCAAAGAAGCTGCGGGTAAACCTAGCCACCATCCCTGGCGCCCCACGCCCTACCCTACGGGGCTAGTCATACCAGGGGTCAAGCCCCCAGAGCGGGAATACTTCCTTGCGAGTAGCCATGATACTGCGATCGACGCTGCTCGCTGGGTCGTAGCCTACCTCCCAGGAGTACCACCAGAGGTCGACAGGGTCCCCCATCATGGTGGGCACCTTAGCACCGTACTTTTGGAGCATATAAGTCTGCCATGATTCCGGAGTTGGCATATTTATATCCAGGGGCTGCCCAGCTGCCACGGCAATGAGGTGACTCCAGGAGCGAGGCACAGCGTTATAGATGGAGTACCCCCCTCCCCCGGTTGCGACCCAACGCCCCTCACACAGTTCGTCCGCCAGTAAGGAAATATGGGCGGCAATCTCCCGCTGACCATTGATGCTGATATTTAGGTGCGACATATCATCAGCCAGATGGGAGTCACAGCCGTGCTGACTGACGATAACCTCGGGCTGAAACTGCCGCAGCAGGCTGGGGACCACAGCGTCGAAGGCCCGCAACCAACCAGAATCGGTGGTACTTTCAGGCATGGCGATATTAACCGAGGTTCCAGCCGCCAACCCCTCGGGACCTACTTCGTTAGCAAAGCCGGTTCCGGGGAAAAGGGTCATGCCGCTCTCGTGTAGGGAAATCGTCATAACCCTAGGGTCATCCCAGAAGATGCTTTGTGTGCCGTCCCCGTGGTGGGCGTCCACATCGATGTAAACGACCCGCTGCACCCCCGCTTCAAGCAGACAGGCAATGCCGACGGCGCAGTCGTTATAGATACAAAAGCCGCTGGCGTGATCGCGTGAGGCGTGGTGCATACCCCCGCCAAAGTTAACCGCGTGCTTGACCTTACCGCTCAAGATAGCTTCGGCGGCCTGATAGGTGCCGCCGGCCAGCCGGGCAGATGCCTCGTGGACCCCCTCAAAACCGGGAGTATCTTCGGTGCCCAGTCCGCAGCTAGCAATAGTGAGTGTGGGATCGGCGCTAATTTTTTGTACGGCGTCGATATAGGGGTAGTCGTGGGCCAGCATCAGCTGGTGCACGGTGGCAATTTCAGGCTCCTCAAGCTCTACCTGCGGGAGGTCAAAAATCCCAAGATCCCGAGCCAGCTTAGCCGTGGCATCCAGCCGAGAAGGGTGCATGGGGTGATAGTCGCCAAAATAGTAGTTGGCCATGGCGGGAGTCCAGAGCACACGCACATTGGTGGGCGTCAGGCTGTCGATGATAGCCACCAGCACTACCTCCTTTGGTAAGTTGAGTCACACTTACCATTAAACACATAAAAACTCTGTGGGCACCACACCCCGCATACATGACACGCAGACTACGCTAGAGACGGCAGAAGAAAGCGAGGTGAAGAACGTGGGCAAAATTGTGCGCAAGGTCCAAGAGCGCAAGCGGGTTCTGGACGCCATGGAGCAGGGGCAACTGGAATACCAGCAGCTCCTTCAGATTGTTAAGTTTTCGGCTGCCTTCCAGGCCCGGGCAGCGCGCCTACGTGACCTGGTAGACCGCCTCTTTGGCTCCTCGTCCTCCCGCATTGCCATCGCAGCCTTCTTGCTGGTTATTGTCTTCTTCTCACTCATGCTCTACACCCCCTGGGCATCACGCGATGGCCAGCAGGTCGAGTTCCACCATGCTGTCTTTACAGCTACAAGCGCCGTGACCGTCACCGGTCTCACCACGGTATCCACCGCCGAGCAGTGGACTTTCTTCGGCCAGCTCATGCTTCTCTTAGGGTCCCAGATTGGCGGGCTGGGAACCCTGACCCTGACCTCGATCTTAGCCCTGGCGGTAGGCCGCAAGCTGGGCCTG
Source organism: Rothia nasimurium (assembly GCF_042660305.1). Taxonomy (NCBI): domain Bacteria; kingdom Bacillati; phylum Actinomycetota; class Actinomycetes; order Micrococcales; family Micrococcaceae; genus Rothia; species Rothia nasimurium. The sequence goes on along the minus strand of NZ_JBHSTW010000013.1, from coordinate 67,443 downwards.
CGGTCCAAAATTATTGCCCAGGAGTCCCTCAACATCGGACGCCTGGGTGAGGTTGGCTCCGTACTGCGCACCGTGGCTTTTACCTCCATTGCCATCGAGGCCCTAATTGCCTTCACCTTGATCCCCCGCTTCCTTGTGCTGGGCGAGCCCCTCTGGCAGGCAGTCTGGCACGGTGTTTTCTATGCGGTGTCGTCATTCAACAATGCCGGTTTTACTCCCCACTCCGATGGCATCGTGCCCTACGGCCACGACCTCTGGATTCTTTTCCCCATCGCCCTGGGGGTTATGGTCGGCTCCCTAGGCTTCCCCGTCATCCTGGTTCTGCGCAATAACCTGCGCTTTAGCAAGTGGAATCTCAATGCCAAGCTCACCATTATTGGCACCCTGGCACTCTTCTTTCTGGGCTCTTTTGCTTGGGGTGCCTTAGAGTGGGGCAACGACCGTACCATCGGCGCTATGGGGGTAGGCGATAAGATGCTCAATGCCGCTTTCGCCTCGATTATGACGCGCTCGGGCGGCTTCAACCTGGTCGATATGGCGGATATTCACCCGGTCACTATGTTGCTGACCGACGTGCTCATGTTCATTGGAGGCGGCTCGGCGTCCACCGCAGGCGGTATCAAAATCACCACCATCACCGTGGTCTTCTTGGCGATCCTGGCAGAAGCACGCGGCGACCAGTTCGTCGTGGCTTTCAACCGCACCATTCCCGATGCTGTCCTCCGTATCGCTATCTCCGTGATTATGATGAGCTTCGTGTTTGTGCTGGCAGGCACCACCGCTATTATGCTCATCGGCCAGGTCGGCCTCGACAGGGCCCTCTTTGAAGTCATCTCGGCCTATGCCACCTGCGGACTGTCCACCGGGCTCTCAGCCGAGCTGCCGCCGTCCGGCACCTATATTCTCTCCATCCTTATGCTCATCGGCCGTATCGGCACCATCACCGTAGCTACCGGCCTGGCCATGCGCTCCCGCCGCCGCCTCTACAAATTCCCCGAAGAAAGGCCCATCATTGGCTAGAAAAGATTTCCGCCCCGCCCACAGCGCCCCCGTGCTGGTGATCGGCTTAGGACGCTTTGGTTCGGCTACCGCCGCCCAGCTCGTTCGCCAGAACAAGGAGGTGCTGGCTGTTGAGAAAGATCCGGTGCTGGTGCAGAAATGGTCGGGCGACCTCACCCACGTGGTTGAGGCAGATGCAACCGATATGAATGCCCTGCGCCAGTTGGGGGCCCAGGACTTTACCGCCGCTGTGGTAGGCGTGGGTACCTCCGTGGAGGCCTCAGTGCTGATTACCGCCAACCTCGTCGACCTGGGCATCGAACGTATTTGGGCCAAAGCTATCACCCCTTCCCATGGCAAGATTCTCTCCCGTATTGGAGCACACCGGGTTGTTTACCCGGAGTCGGATGCGGGGGTGCGAGCAGCCCACCTAGTCTCAGGGCGACTACTGGACTTCATCGAGTTCGATGACGACTTTGCCATCGTCAAGATGTACCCTCCCAAGGAGACCCATGGCTTTACCCTGTCTGAGTCTGACGTGCGGTCGAAGTACGGGGTGACCATCGTGGGAGTGAAATCGCCGGGTGAAGAAATTACCTATGCGACACCCGATACCCGGGTTTCTTCTCGCGATTTATTAATTGTCTCTGGCCAGGTAGACCTGATTGAAAGGTTTGCCGCACGCCCCTAACAGGTTTATACCTACAAGAAAGCCCTGACCATACCCTATACCCACCTGGGCATGGAAACCGCTCAGGTGTATTCCGAAATAATTCGTCTTTTTTCGATTTTCAGGGTGCATTAACTGAGAAATTGGCATATAGTTATAACTACCTCTAAAGGTGCGAGTGATTACTGAACGGTCCGCGAACCCGTTCAAGTAGCTCAAGGCCTGAAGATTTCCAGATGGTTCCCCCTAATCCCATCTCCTTCAGGTGGCGAGCCTTCTCTAGAAGCCGGATCCCTACCGGTGGAGGAGAAAGCTGAAGGCCAGTCCGATTCCCTACGGACTGGCCTTTAGTGTATCCAGACTGCTTTTGTTTGCAAGGAAAAGCAGGCTGCTTACCTCAGCCCCATCAGGGGTTTTGGTAACACAGCCTGCTTTTACAGATCCTCTTTTTTAGACTAGGCCTGTACTATTTTTCGGAGCTGAACTCTTCGGTCATTTCCTCGTTCCGAGCTAGGCAGGCCCGCATAGCGGTCTCCGTCAGTTCAAAAAGGCCACCATCAATATAGGCGGTAATTGCCCTATCGGTTGTACCCTTGGGGCTGGTAACCGCCTTGCGGAGATCCTGGGGGTTGGGGTCAGCGTCCAGCAGGTAACCTGCACCCGCCACAGTAGCAGCAGCCAACTCAGTCGCGGTCTTTTCGTCGAGCCCCAGCTTGACGCCCGCAGCTGCCATGGTTTCTGCCAGCAGGAAGGCATAGGCAGGGCCAGACCCCGACACAGCGGTCACCGCCCCCATCTGCTCTTCCTCAACCTCAATCACCCGGCCTGCTGCTCCCAGAACCTGAGCGGCGGCGTCCTTAAGCTCCTCGGTCACGGTCTGCCCCACCGAGATAGCAAGCACGCCCTTGCCCACCCGCGAAGGAGTATTGGGCATGCAACGGATTGCCGGCTGCCCCTCGGGCAGGGCCCGCTGTAAGGCTTCCAGGGTGATACCGGCAGCAACCGACACCACTACAGTATTCTCACCCAGAGCCGGTGAAATTTCGCGGGCAAGATCAAGAATGGCATAGGGCTTGACGCCCAGAAGCACCACGTCGGCCCCTTCAGTGGCTTTGAGGTTAGCCTGCGCATCGTCCTCACCGGCAAGGATGGTTACGCCCTGAGCCCCCTCCCCCAGCTTCTCACGCAGGGTAGAGATGCTGGCGTGAGAGCCAACGGTCGCGCGCACAGAGGTAGGGTCGGTACCCGCAGCGAGCAGGCCCGAGGCGATCGCTCCGTTCATGGAGCCGGTTCCGATAAAAGCAACGGTAGTCATGATGTTCTCCTAGCTAGGTGGGTGCGGGCGAACTGCAGGGTCTCGTAGAGCATGTCGTCGCGGGCCCCTGCGCCCTTGGCCTTGCGGGTTGACACTTCAGCGCAGACAACGCCGTCAAAATCGCTAGCTGCGATGTACTGCAGGGTCTCGGCGACGGGCTGGGTGCCGTGGCCGGGTACCAGGTGTTCGTCCATGACCTTATCGCCGGAGCCGTCGGTCAGGTGCACGTGCCCCAGGCGGGAGCCGATGCGTTTGACGGCCTCGAGGGAGTCGACCCCGGCTGCGGCTGCGTGGGAGAAGTCCCAGGTCATCCAGTCGTAGTCGAAGCGGGAGGGATCCCAGTGGGGGGCGTACATCTCTACCGCGTGGCCCTTGATGGACCAGGGGTACATGTTTTCCACGGCAATTTTAACGTTTTCGAGCTCTGATATTTCGCGCACGCCCGCAACGAAGTTCTTGGCGTAGAGCTTCTGCCAGCGGAAGGGCGGGTGGGCGACAATGACGTCCGCCCCTACGGCCTTGGTCATTTTGGCGGCCATCTGCATTTTGTTCCAGGCCCGGCCCCAGACCTGCTGGGTTAGGAGCAGGGTGGGGGCGTGAATGGCGGAGATGGGGATCTGGTATTTCTGGATCAGGTCGAGCAGGTCGTGGGGCTCTTGGGAGAGGGCCGAGTGGGTGATCATGACTTCCACGCTGCCGTAGCCTAGGTCTACGGCGGTTGAGAAGGTTTCGGGTACGCCGAGTGGGAAGAGGCAGGAGGTAGAAAGTGCCACCGGCACGGGTTTGCGGGCGGACGGGTTCTTGGGTGCGTCGGTGCTCATGGCTAGTCCTGCACGAATTCTGCCAGGGAGCGGGGGTCAATCATGGCTTCGGGCCCCTGCTGGGAGAGGTAGTTTAGGCGGCGTAGCACCAGGCCCTCGCGCAGGGCCCAGGGGGAAACGCGCATGCGGTCTACGCCAAAGACGTCCATGGCGGTTTCTGCCGCGATAGCCCCGGCTAGCATCTGTTCGGCGCGGACGTCGGACACCCCGGGTAGGTCCTCACGTTCGCTGGGGGGCATGGCTTCCATGCGGCGGGTCCACAGGCGCAGATCCTGTAGCAGCATTTCACGCTTGACGAAGGGGCCCGCCGAGTAGGGGGCTGCCCCGCAGATACGAGCGAGGGAGCGGAAGGTTTTGGAGGTTCCCACAACCATATTGGGCTGCCCGTAGGCCAGCAGGGTCTCGGCGACGGGTTCTAGGGTTTCGCGCACGTACTTGCGGAGTTTTTTGATTTCCTTAGGGGACGGCACGGGAGCGCTGAACCAGTCGCCGGTCAGGCGGGTGGCACCCAGCGGCACGGAGATTGCGTCGTCGGGGTAGGCGTCCATGCCGGTGGAGAACTCGAAGGAGCCGCCGCCGATGTCGAAGTTGAGAATGCGGCCTGCGCCCCAGCCCTGCCAGTGGCGCACGGCGTGGTAGGTGATGGCGGCTTCCTGGTCGCCGGTGATTTCGGTGAGGTTGACGCCGGTCTGGTTCTGCACGTGCTGCAGCACCTCGGGGCCATTCTTGGATTCGCGAATGGCGCTGGTGGCAAAGGCTAAGAGGTCTTCCGCCCCGTGCTCAATCGCGTAGAGCACTGCGGACTTCACGAAGGCGGTGAGGCGGTCGCGGCCCTCGTCGGTGATGTTGCCGTCCGCGTCGATGTAGCGGACGAGCTGTAGGGGCTCCTTGTGGGCTGCGGTGTAGGCTTCGGGGCGGGAGCCTAGCTGCCCCTCAATCAGAAGCAGGTGGCCGGTATTTGAGCCAATATCGAGCACGCCTAGACGCATGGGTCCCCCTTGAGTGGTGACAAAAAGTTTTCCTGCCTACCAGTGTACAAGGACGGGACCCATGCGATAACCGGCTACTCGCCCGCTTTCTGAGCGGTGCTCTTCTTGGTCGTAGTCTTCTTGGCTGTGGTTTTTTTAGCCGTGGTTTTCTTGGCCGCCGGCTTCTTGGCGGCGGTCTTGCGCTTAACCGGGCCCTTAGCTCGTTTCTCAGCGAGCAGCTCAACCGCGCGGGTGTGGGTCAGGGACTCGATGGTTTCGCTGCGGGGCACCGTAATGTTGGTGACGCCGTCGGTGATGTAGGGGCCGAAGCGGCCGTCCTTCACCACAATCTTCTTTTCAGAGACCGGGTCTACGCCGAGCTCAGCGAGCGGGGGCTTGGCGGCGCCGCGTCCGCGCTGCTTGGGCTGGGAGTAAATCTCCAGGGCCTGCTCCAGGGTGATAGAGAAAATCTGGTCCTCGGTCTCCAGGGAGCGGGAGTCGGTGCCCTTCTTCAGATAGGGGCCAAAACGACCGTTCTGGGCGGTAATTTCGGTGCCCTCGGCATCGGTACCGACCACGCGGGGCAGGGCCATAATCTTGAGGGCGTCATCCAGGGTAACGGTTGCCAGGTCCATGGACTTGAAGAGGGAGCCGGTGCGGGGCTTCTCAGCCTTGGGCTTCTTCTTGGGCTTGGGCTTACCGTTCTTGTAGTACTCGGTGGGCTGGGCCTCCATCCAGGCGGCAATTTCTTCCTCGGTCATCTCGGGGATAACCTCGGTGACGTAGGGGCCAAAACGGCCGTCACGGGCCACGATGGTGCGGCCGGTGGCCGGGTCAACGCCGAGTTCACGGCCGTCGTTCTTACCGGCTTCCAGCAGTTCAGCGACCTTCTCTTCGGTCAGCTCATCGGGTGCCAGATCAGCCGGTACATTGGCGCGGATGGGGTCCTTGATTTCGCCGGTTTCGGTGTCAATCTCGCCGCCGGTCTCAAGGTAGGGGCCGAACTTGCCCACGCGCAGGTTGACCCCGGGGGCGACCTCTACAGAGTTGATTGCGCGGGCGTCGATGTCGCCCAGGTTATCAACGATGGGCTTGAGGCCGCGCTTGTCTCCCCCACCGAAGTAGAAGTGAGACAGCCACTCGGGGCGGGCCTCTTCACCGCGGGCAATGCGGTCAAGGTCTTCTTCCATTTCGGCGGTGAACTCGTAGTCCACGTACTTGGCGAAGTGCTCTTCGAGCAGGCGGACGACCGAGAAAGCGGTCCAGGAGGGCACCAGGAAGCCGGAGCGGTTATTGACGTAGCCGCGGTCCATGATGGTCGAGATAACGGCTGCATAGGTTGAGGGGCGGCCAATGCCGAGCTCGTCCATAGCCTTGACCAGGGATGCCTCGGTGTAGCGGGGCGGGGGTGAGGTTTCGTGGCGGGCAGCTTCGATATCGCTACCGCGCAGGGAGTCGCCTTCTGCCAGGTTGGGTAGGCGCTTGTCGTCCTTACCGTCCTTGGTCTCGCCCTTGCCCTCTTCGCCGCGCAGGGCGTCCTTGCCTTCTTCGTAGGCGGCGAGGAAGCCGCGGAAGGTGATGACGGTGCCGGACGCTGCGAACTCGGCATCCCGGCCGTCGGCGGCGGTTGCCCCCAGGCGGACGGAGGCGGTGGAGCCCTTGGCGTCCGCCATCTGGGAGGCGACGGTACGCTTCCAAATCAGCTCGTAGAGGCGGAACTCGTCCATGCTGAGGGCACCCTTGACCTCGGCGGGGGTACGGAAGGAATCCCCCGCAGGGCGGATTGCCTCGTGGGCTTCCTGGGCATTCTTGGACTTGGAGGTGTAGACACGCGGGGACGCAGGCACAAAGTCGGCACCGTACAGTTCAGCTGCCTGCTTGCGGGCAGCCTGGGTGGCCTGGTCAGACAGGGCAACCGAGTCGGTTCGCATGTAGGTGATGTAACCGTTCTCGTAGAGGCGCTGGGCCACCTGCATGGTGGAGCGGGACGAGAAGCGGAGCTTACGGGCGGCCTCCTGCTGCAGGGTTGAGGTGGTGAAGGGGGCAGCGGGGCGGCGGGTATAGGGCTTAGTTTCGACCGAGCGGACGGCGAACTCGGCGGACGCCAGCGCGGACGCCAGGGAGCTGGCGGCGGCTTCGTCCAGGTGGGCAACCTTGCCGCGGGCGCTGGTCTTGAGGGTGCCGTCGTCGGCAAAATCCTTGCCGGTAGCCACGCGGGCACCATCAACAGCGGAGAGCTTGGCGGTGAAAGATTCGGAGGCGGAGGTGGTGAAGGTACCGGTGAGGTCCCAGTAGGTGGCTGAGCGGAAGGCCATGCGTTCGCGCTCACGCTCTACGACCAGGCGGGTTGCCACAGACTGCACGCGCCCGGCTGAAAGGCCGCGGGAGACCTTGCGCCAGAGCACCGGTGAGAGCTCGTAACCGTAGATACGGTCGAGCACACGGCGGGTTTCCTGGGCGTCCACCAGGTTGTTATCAATGTCGCGCAGTTCGTTGAAGCCACGCTGAATCGCTTCTTTGGTGATTTCGGGGAAGGTCAGACGGTATACGGGCACCTTGGGCTTGAGCACCTGCAGCAGGTGCCAGGCAATGGCTTCACCTTCGCGGTCACCATCGGTTGCCAGATAGAGGGCATCGGACTCTTTGAGCAGGCGCTTGAGCTCGGTGACCTTCTTTTTCTTATCGGGGTTGACCACATAGTAGGGCTCGAAGCCTTCTTCTACGTTGACCGCAAACTTGCCGACGGGGCTCTTTTTGAGCTCATCGGGCAACTCAGAGGGCTGGGGAAGGTCGCGAATATGCCCCATGGAGGATTCAACGATGAAGGCATCGCCCAGGTACCCGCTGATGGTTTTCACCTTCGAGGGGGATTCCACGATCAGCAGTGACTTGCCGTGCTCGGTGGTTGCCTTAGTGGGCACTGAGGGCTCCTTGGGGTCGGTTTTTCGCATGTATGCACAACAATAGCCGACTTACGGGGCTTCGTGTCTACTTAGACCGATGTGACCTTAGAGCGCGGGCGTGCGGGGGCCAGTACCGGTGCTGGCCCCCTTAGCCCCTTAAAGCTCATCAGCAGGTTCTGCCCCGATTTCGAACTCGCGCCCGCTGACGCTCACCGGCTCTACCTCAACCCAGTTGGTCTTGTAGGTCGGTGAGTAGGTGCACAGGCCCAAGGCTTCGACCGCGTCGAGGTCGGCTTCGCTGGTGAGCCAGTGGGCGTTGCCGTGCACGACAACGGAGCGGGCTGTACCGTCGATGACCTCGTCAATTTCGAAGGCGGCCTTGCGGCTGATGACGACTTCTGAGAGCTTCTGGCCGGCTGCGGTGCGGAAGTAGATTTTCTTCTCGTGCACCACGAAGTTGACGGGGTAGATATCTACCTCCCCGCCAACAGCCAGGGCCAGGCGGCCGAACTCGTGGGCAGCTAGCAGCTCCCAGCAGCGGTCTTCGGTCAGGGTTTTAATAGGATTCTCTACCATGGCCCCAGTCTAGTCGCCCTGGTCAATCCGCAAAAAGCCCTTTTCGAGCAGTTCGCGCATGTTACTGATTAATACTTGTCTGGGTTCTTCGGTCTCCCAGCCCAGCAGGGCAGCTAGGGCACCGACGATTTGGCCGGCGGTCAGTTCCCCGTCGCAGGCGGAGACGAAGCCGGAGGTCTCTGTGGTTTCTAGGATGGTGCGGCGCAGTCCGGCACCTGCGCGCAGCAGAATCACGGAGGGGTGCTCAGAGCCGGGGGTGGCATGGCGTTCTTCGGTCACGTCCCCGGCAACGACCAGGTGCTTCTCTAGCAGCTCGGCATCGCTCAAGGCGGTGACCTGATCAAAGTGCTCCACCGCCTCGGTGATGAAGGGGGCGATGGGCTGCTGGATGGGGTAGGTGATTTCTTCGAAGCGGTGCAGGCGCTCCCCTGCGGACCCCGGGTTCGGCTTACGCAGCCAAATCATGCCAAACCCGATGGAGCCAACGCCGCGGGAGGCGAAGTCGCGCAGGTAGGCGGTGTAGGCGGCTTCAAAGTGGGCGGGGTCGCGGTTTTCGCTGGCATCTCGCAGCCAGGTTTCGGCGTACTGTTCGGGTTCAAGAACCTCGCGCTGGATGAACCAGGCTTCGGTCTCCTCCCCCACCCAGGCGCGGGGGCGGTCTGCCCAGTCGACGGGGCCGTCCTGCCCGTCAACGGGAATTTCCCAGTTACCCAGCATCTGGGCACGCCCGCCGGGGGCAAGCACGGTGGGTAGCTGCTGCACCAGGGTTGAGACGATACCGTCCCCTGCCATGCCGCCGTCGCGGTAGGTGAACTGGTCTTCGGGACTCTCGTGGTCGCTGCGCGGGGTAATAACAAAGGGCGGGTTAGAGACCACCAGGTCGAAGGTTTCACCGGCGACCGGTTCGAGCAGGGAACCTAAGCGCAGGCTCACGCGCTCTTCGAGGTTGGTCGCATCAAGGTTCAGGGCGGACGCGTTGAGCAGCAGGTTGAAACGGGTAAAGGCCAGGGCGCGCTCAGAAATATCGGTAGCGGTCACGTGGCGGGTGTGGGCCAGCAGGTGGAAGACCTGAATGCCGCAGCCGGTGCCCAAATCAAGGGCCCGGTCTACGGGGGTTCGCTCGGTGAGCTGGGCCAGGGTAAGGGAGGCATGGCCGATACCCAGCACATGGTCCTTGCGCAGGACGCCGGGGCGCTGGTGGGCGCCCAAGTCGCTGGCTACAAAGAGTTCGGTTCCATCATCTGCAGCGTGCGGCCGCAGGTCTACGGCAGCCTGTACCAGGCCGTCCTCGGTGGGCTCCGCCAGCCCCAGATCCAGCAGCAGGTCCAGGCTACCTGCGCCCAGGGCGTCCTCAAGGTCCCCACCGGGCAGGGCGGTGCCAAAGAGGAAGAAGCGCACCAGCTGGGCCAGGTTCCGCTGGGCGGTGGTAAAGGTTTCTGATGTGGCCTCCTGCCCCAGAATCTGGCTCACCCGGTAAAGGCCGGGCACCACCTGGTCGCGGGTCATGGCCTCAAAAGCGCGGGCCCCCAGCAGCTCCTCGATACCGTCGTAGGTGTAGTTGAGCTCGGTCAGGGCGGTGTGCAGGCGGGCGAGAGCAGTAATGTCGGCGCTGACGGGGGCACCGGGAACACGAGAAAAATCAGAAGTCATCACGCTCTCTATTTAACCGTATGAGCGGTACGGTAGAGACATGTTATTTGCATTCTCTGTAGCCCCCACCGGCGGCGGCGACCCGTCCGGGTCCGTACACGACGCCGTTGCAGAAGCCGTCCAGATCGTCCGCGATTCGGGCCTGCCCCACCGCACCGACGCCATGTTTACCACCATCGAAGGTGACTGGGACGAGTGCATGGCCGTGATCAAAGCCGCCACCGAAGCCGTTGGAAAGTACGGCAACAGGGTCTCCCTCGTGCTCAAAGCCGACATTCGCCCAGGTCACGACTCAGGTGAACTCACCGGCAAACTCGACCGCCTCGAAGAAGCCATCGCCCGCAGAGCTGAAGGCTAATGCGTATCTGGTCTGTGCACCCCTCCCTGCTCGATGCCAAGGGGCTAGTGGCCTGCTGGCGTGAGACCCTGCTTGCCCAGAAAGTGCTCCAGGGGCTCACCCAGGGCTACACCAACCACCCCCAGCTGGACCGTTTCAAAGCCTCTAGTGACCCCCTAGCCTACATCTGCACCTACCTGCACGGGCTGGCTGATGAGGCTGATAGACGGGGCTATAACTTCAACCGCAGTTTGCTGGTGCTCCCTGCTCAACCTGAGTTGTCACCGCTACCAGTTACCGACGGCCAGCTAGACTACGAAATCTCATTTTTGGCAGAAAAAGTAAAAGCCCGCTCCCCACAGTGGTATGACCAGCATTTTTCCACGTCACCCACTAAAGTCACCCACCCGCTCTTCACCGTCGTACCCGGCCCCATCGAAAACTGGGAAAAGGTCAAATAGTAATCAAGGTGATTTTTTCTAGAGGTCTGGGTTATATTTACCTTATGGCAAATGCAGAAAAAATTGCCGAACTGGAAAAGTCCATCGCTGACTGGAAGGAAAAGGCCGCTAACGGTGGCCCCGCCTTCATCGCAGAGATTATCGAGAAGCTTGAGGCCGAACTGGCCGTAGAGCAGAACTCCTAAAGATTTTTCCCTTCGGTATTACCACACCAGTTCAACCGTTATCCAGGGGCGCGCAAGCGCACATACTTTAGAGAGAAATACCTCCCGCATATCGCACTGCGGGAGGTATTTTATTGTTTCTTTAAGCGGCCTGCGGGCTCGTTACAGCCTGCCAGAGATACATACGGTAATTCTCGTCGGTGATTTCACCGGGCCCGTACACTTCTAGGCAGACGCCGGTAGGCTCCAGCCCCTTCGAGGGGATAAAGGTGCTGGCCAGGTGGTTGAAGCCCGCCTTGATATGGGCAGGGGGGACGCCCGGGGTAATGGCCCCCTGCACCAGGACGGTAGCGTACATAGCAGCCGGTACCATCACGCCGGTCAGCCCAAGGGCCGCAACGTCCTTAATACCGCCGGGCACAATGAAACCCGCCGTGTAGGTAAAACCGGTATCGTCGGCGTCCGGCATTACGACGCCCACCTTCTGCAGCTTTTCTACCGCAGCCAGACGCTGGGCGGCCAGGTCGCCCCCGCCCGACTCAAGCGTGCTGTAGAGGCGCTCCCACCAGGCTCCAAAGTCGCTCTCTTCTGTCGCCGGGTCGGTGACACCGGCGACCATGAAGGTGCCATACTCAATCAGAGCTGTTTCGTAGACCGGGGTCTTCTGCTCACTCATGCTGACGCTGCCGCAGCCTCGCGCTCGGCCTCTGCTTTGGCCTGGCAGTCGGGGCACAGGAGCACTAGGTCGCGCACGCCGTCCACGTCGAGGTTGACGAAGGTGTTGGCCTTAGCGCCGCAGTGTTCGCACTCGCCGATTGTGACGGTGTCGGGTGAGAAGTTCATGTGCTGGCGCTTGTCGAAGATGTAGAGCGAGCCCTCCCAGAGGCCGGAGTCGCCGTACTTTTCGCCGTAGCGCACGATGCCGCCGTCAATCTGGTAAATCTCTTTGAAGCCGCGGTTCCTCATCAGTGCCGAAAGAATTTCGCAGCGGATACCGCCGGTACAGTAGGTGATGACGGGCTTGTCTTTGAGGTCATCGTACTTGCCCGATTCGATTTCTTGAATGAAATCGTGGGTGGTGCGCACATCGGGCACAATGGCGTTCTTGAACTTGCCGATTTTGGCTTCGAAGGCATTGCGGCCGTCGAAGAAGACGACCTCGTCGCCGCGCTCTTCAACCAGCTTGTTCACTTCTTCGGGCTTCAGGTGCACGCCGCCACCCACCACACCGTTTTCATCGACGATGAGTTCATCGGGGGTGCCGAAGGCGACAATCTCGTCGCGAGCCTTTACCGAAAGGCGGGGGAAGTCGCTAGCGCTACCGTCAGACCACTTGAGTTCGAGCTTTTCGAAGCCCGGGTACTGGCGGGTAGTCTTACCGTACTGTTTCAGGGCGTTGATGTCGCCGCCCAGGGTACCGTTGATGCCGTGCTTAGAGATTAGGATGCGGCCGGTCAGGCCCAGCTTCTCGCAGAGGGCACGCTGCCACAGCATCACGGCCTTGGGGTCGGTCACAGGGGCAAAGCAGTAGTAGAGGATAATTTTTTCTTGAGACACACCCCTATTTTAGACCTTATGCCCCTCGGTGGGGCGGCGACTGGCGCTCCTAGCCCAGGCGGAAGCGGCGCCCAGTCATTTTCTGCGGGGTCAGCTCCACAAACTCCAGCTTCTCGGTATCGAGCCAGGGCTCGAGGTTGAGCTTGCCAACGTAGTCAATGTCGCGGGTTTCGGTCAGTAGGCGGGCTGTGGCAAAGACATTGACCGAGTAGGCGTGGCTGCCCTCTGCCCGGTCGAACTGCACGGTTACTTTCTCGTTCATCAAAAGCTGGGTAAGTTTGCTGCCGGAGGCGGTGCGGAAGAAGATGCGAACCCCGTCGGTCACAATGTTGAGCGGGGTGATGTGCACGTAGCCGTCCTCGCCTACCGTACCCAGACGGGCAAACCGGGTGCCCTCAATTAGCTCCCAAATCTGCTCTTCGGTGAGGACCGTGACCACAGGCTCCTGCTCGGTGGTCTTCTTACCCTGAATGTTCATTGGAATACTCATACAGTCCATTATCCCACCCCTTATAGTGCAGGTCACAGATAACAGGATAGAAAGAGCAAATATTTACGCGCGCTCTCGCGGTGCCATAATAGACGGGTGCCTACCGATGCCCTTCCCTCGCGCTCACACCCAGCCGGAGCCCCGTCCACTCGCGCTCCCCAGCCCGGCGAGCTGGCCGTGGTGCTCGACCAGCTGGGGCTGGCGTCCTTACCTGAGCAGGTCACCCATGTGCGCACCCTACCTGCCCGGCGCGCAGAAACTGCCCCCTGGCCGTCCTGGGCCCACCCACGGGTGGTTGAGGCCTACCAGAACCTAGGGGTCGCCGAGCCCTATCTACACCAGGTGCAGGCGGCAACGGCCGCGCACGACTCCCCCGGCAACCGGCACGTCATTCTGGCAACGGGAACCGCCTCGGGTAAGTCCCTGGCCTACCAGCTACCCGCCCTTGACGCTATCTACCGGGGCGAATTCGAGGCCCAGGCTAGCGGCTTTGATTCTGGGCGGGCAACGGCCCTCTACCTCTCCCCCACCAAGGCCCTGGCGGCAGACCAGCTGGCCTCCCTGCGCAACTTAGGACTTCCCGGGCTCGTGGCTGAGAGCTACGACGGCGATACCCCGCAGGCCGACCGCCGCTTTATTCGCGAGCGCGCCAACTTCATTCTGGCTAACCCGGATATGCTGCACCACGCTATCTTGCCCAATCATGCCCGGTGGGCTGGGTTTTTGCGCAAGCTCAAGTATGTGATTGTGGATGAGGCCCACGGCTACCGGGGCGTCTTTGGGGCCCATGTTTCTCTGCTGATGATGCGGTTACGGCGGGTGTGCCGCTACTACGGTGCTACCCCGGTGTTTATCGGGGCATCTGCTACCAGTGCGGAGCCGGCTGAGTCTTTTGCCCGGCTGATTGGGTCGCGGCCCACCGCGGTTACCGCGGTAACTGAGAGTACCGCTCCGCGCGGTGCTACCCATGTACTGCTGTGGGAGCCGGAGTTTACTGATGCGGCTGCGGTCAATGACAAGCTTTCTGCCCATGCTAATGGGGTGAGTGTTCGGCCCGGTGCCCAGGGCAATGGCGCGGGTGAGAACGGGGCGCCGGTGCGTAAGTCGGTCATTACCCAGAGCGCTGAGATGCTCACTGACCTGGTGGTGAACCGTACCCGCACGATTTCCTTTATTAAGTCCCGTCGCGGGGCTGAAGCTATCGCGCAGACCGCTGGCCGCTATCTCGATGAGGTTGAGCCCGGCCTTTCTGCCCGTATCGCAGCCTATCGCGCGGGCTACCTGCCCGAGGAGCGGCGGGCCCTTGAGGCCAGCCTGCGCCGGGGTGAGATTCTGGGCGTAGCCTCGACCAACGCCCTGGAGCTGGGTATTGATATTGCGGGGCTGGATGCCGTGCTGGTGGGCGGATGGCCTGGCACGCGGGCGTCCTTCTACCAGCAGATAGGACGAGCGGGCAGGGCAGGGCAGGACGCTTTTGCCGTCCTGATTGCCAGCGAAGACCCCCTCGATACCTACCTGGTGCACCACCCCGAAGATATTTTTGACCGGCCGGTTGAAAAAACCGTTTTCGACCCTGAGAACCCCTATGTGCTTAGCCCGCATCTGTGTGCTGCGGCAGCTGAGATTCCCCTGCGCCGGGAGGAGCTCATGGTCTTTGGACGCACCACCGAGGCGCTGTTGGGCCGCCTGGTGGAGCAGGGCTACCTGAGACAGCGGGCTACCGGCTGGTTCTGGACCCACCCCGAGTCTGCCAGTGACTTTGTGAACCTGCGCGGGGGTGGTTCTCCCCTGCAGATTATTGACTGCGAAACGGGTGCCGTGATTGGCAGTATGGACGACGGCCACGCCCACTCCCAGGGTCACCCCGGCGCTATTTACACCCACCAGGGCAAGACCTATGTGGTGGAAGATCTTGATGAGGACAACAAGGTTATTGCGGTCTCGGCAGTGAGCCCCGATTACTACACTCAGTCCCGTGATATCACCGAAGTGACCGTACTGGGTGCTGAGGAAACGCGGCAGCAGGGGCAGGTGTCGTTGAACTACGGCAGGGTGCGGGTTCGTTCCCAGGTGGTGGGCTACCAGCGGAAGTCCCTGGTGGGCCAACAGGTTCTGGGTGATGAGCCGCTTGACCTTGCCCCGCAGGAGTTGCAGACCAGGGCTATCTGGTGGGCTATGCCAGCTACCCTGTTGCACGCTGCGGGGATTCATGAGCGGGATATCCCCGGAGCCCTGCATGCCGCTGAGCACGCCGCTATCGGTCTGCTCCCCCTGGTAGCCACCTGCGACCGGTGGGACATCGGTGGTTTATCGACCGCCTTTCATATCGATACCGAACAGCCCACGATTTTCGTCTACGACGGCCACCCTGGCGGGGCTGGCTTTGCCGAGCGGGGCTTTGAGCAGGTGGGCCACTGGTTGCGGGCCACTCTCGATACAATTTTGGCCTGCGAGTGCGAGCTGGGCTGCCCCTCGTGTGTGCAGTCCCCCAAGTGCGGTAACCGGAACGAGCCCCTGCACAAGGCGGGTGCCGCCCAGCTTTTAGCTGCCCTGCTCGTTGAGGCCGATGAACTCACCGATGAAGAGCGCAGAAAACTGCTCAAGCCTTTAGGCCCGACGGTTGAAAGCCCGGTAGCTGGAGAAACAGGAGCCGGGAGTTACGCGGTGGGACACCGGGTAGAGGGGAAACCTGCCCCGGTGGGTGTAGCTGAGTCTTTGACCGGTTTCGCCGCTACCGACGACCCCTTCTAGCTTTGCTATAGCGAGCGGGGCTGGCCTCGGTTATGAGGAATCAGGTGGCCCAGCCCGGGATATGCCCTCAGCAGGACCAAGGAAAGCGAAGGGGCCGGTGATATCAACGAGGGTGCGGACGTCCACCGTCCCGCCCAACCCGGCGGGCTGGCCGCAGCCACCCAACCGAGCCCCGTTAGAGTGGGCAACGCGCTCGGCTACCGCGCAGGGCTCTCCGGGAGCAAGGCCGCGGGCTACGTCCGCTGCGGCAAGAGCCGCTAGATCCGCTGCTGCCGCTGCCCGGTGCTGCGCGGTAATGACCCCAATGAGCCCGGCACAGGTAGCCCCGAGAATAAGAAGAGCGCAGACCAGGCCCACCGTGGCAACGGTGCTGCTCCCCCGCTCAGAGCCGGTGGACTGCTCAGTGTCAGTGGGCCGTTTAGCGCCAGTAAACGCCATCATGGGCTACCACCTTCTGACACAGGGCTTTGCTCCGTGAGGGCCCGGGCATCGGCGGTAAGCGTCCAGCCGCTGACCTTTCCCACAACTCCCGGAGCCTGCCTGCTCACCGTTACGACCGTCATGTCGTCATCCTGAGCCAGGGTGACGGTAGCTGCGGGGTCTATCTCCTGCACGATGCGGGTTACGGTCTCGGCTGTTTCCCCGCGGGCTGCTGCCCGGGCTCCCAGGCGAGCGCCCTCTTCCAGTTTGAGCTGTACGATACCGGTTGCGGCAGCTCCCAGCACCAGGGCCAGAACGAACACAAGGGCAGGGAGTATCACCGCAAATTCAGCGGTGCTTGACCCTCTCTCGTTTTCTGGTGCGGCTAGTGTCTGCACGGTATCACCACCTTATCTTGGGCTGAGGGTTCCAGGGCTTTCAGGTATCAATTACGGATTTTCCAGTCTCTGTGCCCGGGCTGAACCGCCCGGGCACAGAGATAGAAGGCGGTCTATGCTCCGGTTGAGAGGGCTGTTTGCACCAGCCCCAGCAGCATCTGGCGGACTTCTTCAGATTTGAGGATGACCACGAGTAGGCCCGCAAAGCCTACGGCCGCCAGCATGACGATTCCGTACTCGGCGGTCGTAGCGCCCGCTTCGGGGTCATCGAGACCGGCCTGAAAAACCTGGCCTTCTACAGGTGATGTGGGGTGAGTGTTCGACACGGTTTCCTCCTTGATATGGTGTTCCTCGGCGGCCTTGCCGAGGCGCTGTGTTCTTTCGGGTGAACTCGGGTGAAGACGGGGTAAGGGGCGGGTTGAGGTAGTGAGAAAGACGCCGGGGCCTTCACCCGAGGTACCTGTAGCTTTCCAGTTGCCCGAGATAGCGTAAAGAGTAGTGTTACCTGTGGATAAGGGCAGCGGGCCTGCTCTCCCGTCTTTTCAGGGAGCAAAGCTCCCGGCTCCCTCGTCAGCGGTGTAGCCGTGACGCTTTTATGACGCCCCAGCGCCCTCCACCGGAGGCCTGTGGACAACCTGTCCGTACCGCCTGCCCGCTTCTAAAAAAGCGCAGGAAACAAGGCTATGAGAACGGGCACCACCCCGAGGCAGATAAAGGACGGTAGCGAGCAAGCTCCCAGCGGCACCACCAGTTTGACGCTCAAACGGGCAGCCGCTTTCTCATAGGCCCGTTGCCGGTGGCGGCGCTGCCGCTGGGCCAGAACCCTCACCAGTTGGGCACTCGGTGCACCCGTGCTCAGCGTCAGCCCCAGCGCCTCATACAGGCCTACGAGCCCCGGGGCAACCGGTTGCTCCCAGGCGTCCGCCCAGCTCTTCCCCTGATAGAGGCGCTCAACCACAACGGTCAGTTCTGCCTCGTATCTTCCCTCTTCAAGCTGCCCCAGCTGGTGCAGCACCGCAGGGATCGAAAGCCCTGCCGCGAGCATGGTGGCCGCCATATCCAGGTAGAAGGCAGCATCTAGTTTAGGAGCGGACGCCCGGGGCTGCTTCCCCGCTCTCGGTAGACCCAGCATCACTGCCCCTCTTCCGCGCGGCGAATCAGGCGGGCCGTCCAGCGGCTGCCGCACCAGGCCAGCACCAGCCCCAGCCCCCCAACAAGAGCCCCGGGAACTGAACCTAGAAGCACCCCTAAGGGATCCGTACCCATCAGGATTCCCAGCCCCAGCCCCACAAAAGGCAGCCAGGAAAGGATTCGACCGGTAGCCCGCGGCCCGCTCAAAGCCGTCTCCCGCTGCTGGCGCAGGTCAATTTCCGTCTCCAGGTAACGGGCTAGACGCTCAAACACCTGGGCTAGTGAGGCGCCCGTCCGCTCCCCCACCTGCCAGCAGGCTGCCACCCTGGCGGCTCCCTGCCTCACGCTCTCGCGCAGCTCAGCCTGCCCGGAAGCCTTCAGATACACACCGGCTAGGGGCAGGCCCTTCTGGGCTTGGGCGCTCGCGGTCTCAAAAAGCTGGGCCATCTGGGCCCGGGCACCTTCAAGGCCCTGCTGCTGGCACGCGGACGGCCGCAGCTTTCCCACAAGTGCGAGCAGGCCGGATTTCTGTTCGGTGCGCCCCTCATGTTCTAGGCCCACCAGATAGGCCGCTACGTGGGTGCAGGCCTGCGCCGGTGAGCACCCCGCGCGCAGCAGGGCGGCAAGACGCCAGATGGCATCGGGCCATAGCTCCAGCTCTTCTAAGCCCACAGATTCGCTGCGAACCCCAAGACTTTTCAGACCATTGACCGGCATCAGGCACCCACCCCCGTGCTCTGAGGTAGCCCGGCTGCCTGCTGGAGCTCTTCACCACCGGGGTGCCAGCGCAGGTAGGTGCCGCGACGGCGCGGCTCCACAGTGCAGACCGGCTCAACGGCAAGGTTGTGCCCGCCTACCAGCCGGTAAACCCCGCGTACTATACGGTGCTTACCCTCACGTTCAAGGTGCACAATATAATCCAGCGCCGTCGCAGCTTGCAGAGCCACAGCCTGGCTACTTACCCCAGCGAGAGCCCCCATGGCGTAGAGCCGGGCAGGCACAGACCCTGCGGAGTTAGCGTGCACCGTGGTGCCGCTCCCGGAGTGGCCGGTGTTCATGGCCGTCAGCATGTCCATGACCTCAGCCCCGCGGCACTCACCCACCACCAGCCGGCTGGGCCGCATGCGAAGGGCCTGCCGAATCAGCTCTGCCAGCCCCACCTCGCCCTGGCCCTCGGCGTTAGCGGCCCGGGCCTGTAGGCTCACCGTATGCGGGTGGTCTAGCTGCAGTTCAGAAGTATCTTCTACCAGCAGTAGCCGCTCACCGGCGTCCGCCTCCTGCAGCAGGGCACCCAGCAGGGTGGTCTTGCCGGTTCCAGTTCCCCCGCTGACCAGCAGATTAGCCCGCGAGCGCACCAGCTGCCGCAGCACCTGTTCCAGGTCGCGCCCCATCATGCCGCGCTCTTGTAGTTGCCGTAAGGACGGGCGCTGAGCCGGTTGAAGGCGCAGGGAGAGCAGGGTGCCGGAGCGGCTCAGGGGTGGGAGCAGGGCGTGGATGCGGATTCCCTGCTGGGTTTGGACGTCGGCGGCCGGGTAGGCGTCGTCCAGGCGGCCGCCAGCCGATAGGATCAGCCGGGTGGCAAGTGCCCGGACGGCTTCGTCGTCGGGGAAGGTAATGGCAGCCCGGTGCAGGGTACCGGCGGCCTCGTACCAGACATCCTGCGGGCCGTTGACGAAAATATCGGTTAACCCTTCTCTGCTCACCAGAGGTGTGAGTGGGCCCAGGTCGGTCTCGGCAGGTTCTACCGCTAAGAGCGGCATATCATCGGGTAGGTCTGTGGGGGTCGGCTCAAAGAAACGGCGCCGCGACCGGCGCACACGCATCTCAGTATCGGGCATGGCTACCTTTCAGGGTAGGCCCCTGCCCCGGCATCTTTCTCTTGTCTCTCTTTATGCCACAGAAGAAGTGCCGTGTCTAGCCCTGTGAACAGCGCAAACGGCATAATAGAAAGATGTACATCGTGCTTGGCCCAGCGACCTCCCCCGGCGATACGCCCCTGTGGGAGGCTATTACGCTGAACGACACCGGCTCAGGCACCCACCGCATTTTCCCCTTCGCTAAGCTCCCCGATTTTGTGCGCGCGGTAGAAGCCCAGAACCCGCACCGGGTAATCCGCTGGGCTTGGGCGGACGCCCGCGAGCTCATGCCTGCACTGCTGGCAGCTGGCGTCTCACCGGCGTCCTGCCACGATCTGCGCCTTGCCCAGCGAATCCTGCTCACCGCCGCCACCCGCGCCCAAAACCGGTTGCCTTACACGCCCACCATCGACCTCACCCCCGTACCCGCGCCCCCAGCAGGAGTGCTACCCGCCAGGCGGCAAATCGAGGGGCAAACCTCCCTCTTTGACGACTTGGGCACAACCTCCCCCGAACAGCACGAGATAGCCGGGCCAACCGCGTCCGTCCTGCTCACCGAACTCCGCACCCAGCTAGAGGCCGTCGCCGCCTGCCCAGCCCCCGCCCGGCTCTCCCTCCTACTCGCCGCAGAATCCCAGGGCGCCCTCATCGCAGCCGAAATGAAGCACCACGGCATGCCTTGGAACCGCACCGTCCACGAAAAAATCCTCGAACACACCCTCGGCCCCCGCCCCGCAGGCTACGACCGCCCCTACAAGATGGAGCGCCTCGCCACCCGCATCCGCGAAGAACTCGGCACCCCCAACCTCAACCCCGACTCCCCCCAAGAAGTCCTCAAAGCCCTCCAGGCAGCCGGCCACTCGGTCACCTCCACCCGCAAATGGGAACTCACCGAATGGGCCAACGCCGTCCCCCACCTACGCGAAGAACGCTGGCAGCTCGTCCGCCCCCTGCTCGGCTACAAACGCCTCGCCCGCCTCTACACCGCCAACGGCTGGAACTGGCTCGACGCCTGGATAACCAACAACCGCTTCCACCCCACCTACGAAGTTGGCTCCGCCGCCACCGGCCGCTGGGGCGGGCACGGCGGCGGGGCCATGCAAATCCCCAAGGACGTCCGCCCCGCCATCCGCGCCGAAGAAGGCATGATGCTCACCGTCGCAGATGCCGCCCAAATCGAACCCCGCATCCTCGCCGTCATGAGCGGCGACCGCGCCCTCACCGTCGCCGGACGCGGCACCGACCTCTACCTCGGCATCGCCCACGTCGGCGAACGCACCGGCAGCGTGCTCAACGACCGCTCCCACGCCAAAATCGCCCTACTGGCTGCCATGTACGGAGCCACCACCGGCGAAGGCGGGCAGCTCATGCCCCACCTCAAAAAAATGTTCCCAGCCGCCATCGGCCTCACCGAACACGCCGCCGACGTAGGCCTCCGCGGCGGGCAGGTCACCACCTACCTGGGGCGCACCTCCCCAGCACCCTCCCACGCCTGGTTCCAAGCCCAACGCAACCAGGTCACCGCAGCCGACGAACGCGCCGCCCGCTCAGCCGCCCGCACCCACAGCCGCTTCACCCGCAACTTCGTCATCCAGGGAACAGCCGCCGAATGGGCCATCATCTGGATGGCCCAAATCCGCAAACGCCTCCGCACCGAACGCCGCTTCGGCAAACGCATGCAAACCCGCCTGGTCTACTTCCTCCACGACGAAATCATGCTCTACGGGCCCATCGGCGAATCAGCCCGCGCCGCCGAGATCGTGCGCGAGTCAGCTCAAGCTGCCGCCGAACTCATCTTCGGCCCCACCGACGTCGAATTCCCCGTCACCGTGGTCACCACCGACGATTACTCGCAAGCTAAATAGGCTAACTCCCAGCTTCCCGGGTGCGCTTCTTATCCCAGGGTTCTTCCCAGCCCAGCTCTTCAAAGACCCGGGAGAGCAGGTTGCCAGTGAAACCCCAGATGGTAAAGGGGGCGAAGTCGCCGGTCACCTCAAAAGCCGGGGATTTGTGCCTGGTCCGGCCGCGAGTCACCGTCACGGTCAGCCGGTTAGCCGGGTTCAGCAGGTCTGCCACCGGCACGCGCACCACCAGGGTTGACTCGTTCCGGTCTACTGCCTCCACCGGGGTCGGTAGGTCCCACCAGCCCAGCACAGGAGTCACCCGGTAGTTACTCACCGGCAAATCGACCGCCGGGAGCTGACCCAGCAGGCGCACCCCCTCAGCCTGCAGGCCGGTCTCTTCCACAGCCTCCCGCAGGGCAGCTACCTGCTGGACGGTTCGGCCGGTACGGGCTGCCTCGTCGTAGTCCTCAGGGTCGATCCGCCCACCGGGTAGGGCAGGCTGACCGGCATGATGGCGCAAGGCCTCCGACCGCACCAGCACCAAGAGGTCAAGGTCCGAAGCAACCGTGCCGCACCCGGTATTCTGCGCCGGAGCCTCATCAAGCACCCCCATCAGCACCAGCACAGCGGCCTCTTTAACGGTGCCCGGGTCCATCTGCCCAATCGGCCACGAATCCTCGGGGCGCACAACGCTCGGGGCCCGCTCCGCCAACTCCTGCAGGGCCGCTAAGGCGGGGTGCTGCCCCGCTTTCTCTTCCCCGAACATCTCTTTCCTAGGCACTGAGCGTCCACCCCTCTTCCCGCAGCTGGCGACGGGTAGCACCCTGCACAAAACGCAGGTGCAGGCGCTCACGCCCCGGAGCCATCTCGTACTTGAGCAGTTTCTCTGCCGCCACCGGGTCGGTTTCACCGGCACCGTAAGCCGGGCAAAGATCGGCAATGGGGCAAGCCCCGCAGGCCGGTTTTTGGGCGTGACAGATGCGGCGGCCGTGGTAGACCAGCCGATGGGAAAGCTGCGTCCAGTCCTTGGGTTCAAACAGCTCGGCGACGTCGCGTTCGACCTTAACGGGGTCTTCTTCGGTGGTGAAGCCAAAGCGGCGGGCCAGGCGGCCGAAGTGGGTATCGACGGTAATTCCCGGCTTGCCAAAGGCGTTACCCAGCACCACGAAAGCGGTTTTTCGCCCTACCCCGGGGAGCTTAACTAATTCCTCAAGCCTGCCCGGTACCTGCCCGCGGTAATCTGCCACCAGCTGGGCTGCCAGATTCACGATTGCTTTGGCCTTGGAGCGGTAGAAGCCCAGAGGCCGCACGATGTCTTCCACGTCTTCGATTCGGGCGGATGCCAGCGCCGCCGCATCGGGGTAACGGGCAAAAAGTTCGGGGGTGGTGGCATTCACGCGCACATCGGTGGTTTGGGCTGAGAGCACGGTAGCTACCAGGAGCTCAAAGGGGTTATCAAAATCGAGTTCGGCAACCGCATAGGGGTAGGTCTCCCCCAAAATACGGTTGATTTTGCGGGCACGACGGGTGAGCGCTAGGGGGCTTTCGGCCTCACCGCGAGCTGCTGCGCGGGCGTACTTACGGGCGGACGCTCGCGCCTTGGGCTCGGGTACAGAGCGGGTTTCGAGTTGGGCGAGCTCGTCAGGGCTAAGAGGTACATCGGCATGTAGGGGCATATCCCAAGCCTACCGCCGCCCGTCTTTGCGGTACCCGGGTTAGCTGCCACCGGCGTCCTGATTTCGCGTAACACGAACGCACAAATTTGTGACTAGCGCTACATGGTGCGCTAAGGTGAGAAAAAGTCCGTTTGTGGCGCACATCAATGACGCGCCCCACAGAACAGGAAGGCACACCATGACCGACACCCAGGACGTCTTCGCCCCCAGCGCCGAATTCTCAGCCCAGGCCAACGCTCAGCCCGGCATCTACGAAGAAGCCAAAGAAAAAGGCACCGAATTTTGGGCAGAACAGGCCCGCAACCTGCTCACCTGGTACAAGCCCTTCACCGAAACCCTCGACTGGTCCAACCCGCCCTTCGCCAAGTGGTTCGCAGACGGCGAGCTCAACGCCTGCTACAACGCCGTAGACCGCCATGTTGAAGCAGGTAACGGCGACCGCACCGCCATCCTTTTTGAGGGCGAGCCCGGCGACACCAAGTCCTACACCTACGCAGAGCTCAAGGACGAGGTCTCCCGCGTAGCCAACGGCATCGAATCCCTGGGTGTTTCTAAGGGCGACCGCGTTGCTATCTACATGCCCATGATTGCCGAAGCTGTGATCGCCATGCTGGCTTGCGCCCGCATCGGCGCTGTGCACTCGGTCGTCTTCGGCGGCTTCTCAGCCGACGCCCTGCTCTCCCGCATCGAGGACGGCGAGGCCAAGCTGGTTATCACCGCCGACGGTTCCTTCCGCCGCGGCAAGCCCTCCATGCTCAAGCCCGCCGTCGACACTGCCCTGGCCAAGGGTGGCTCTTCGGTCGAAAAGGTTCTGGTCGTCAAGCGCAACGGCGAAGATATCAACTGGGCTGAGGGCCGCGACGTCTGGTGGCACGAGCTGGTTGCCGAGCAGTCCACCGAGCACGAGCCCTCCCGCCAGAACGCCGAAGACCCCCTCTTCATCCTCTACACCTCCGGCACCACCGGTAAGCCCAAGGGTATTCTGCACACCACCGGCGGCTACCTCACCCAGGGCGCTTTCACCCACAAGAACATCTTCGACCTCAAGCCCGAAACCGACATCTACTGGTGCACCGCAGACGTCGGCTGGGTCACCGGCCACTCCTACGTCGCCTACGGCCCCCTGGTCAACGGCTCCACCCAGGTCATCTACGAAGGCACCCCCGATGCCCCGCACCGCGGCCGCTTCTGGGAAATCGTGCAGAAGTACGGGGTGACCATCATGTACACCTCCCCCACCGCTATTCGCACCATGATGAAGTGGGGCGAGGACATCCCCGCCCAGTACGACCTCTCTACCCTGCGCGTGCTCGGCACCGTGGGCGAAGCCATCAACCCCGAAGCCTGGCGCTGGTTCCACCGCGTCATCGGCGGCGGCAAGTGCCCCATCGTCGATACCTGGTGGCAGACCGAGACCGGCGCGATTATGGTCTCCCAGCTGCCCGGTATCACCGCGGCCAAGCCCGGTAGCGCCCAGCAGCCCATTCCCGGCATCACCATCGACGTGGTGGACGACCTGGGCGAGTCCCTGCCCAACGAGCAGTCCGGCTTCCTGACCATCCGCGAGCCCTGGCCCTCCATGCTCCGCACCATCTGGGGCGACGACGACCGCTTCGTCGACACCTACTGGTCCCGCTTCGAAAACATGTACTTCGCCGGTGACGGCGCCAAGCGCGACGCCGACGGCGACCTCTGGGTCCTGGGCCGCGTGGACGACGTCATGAACGTCTCCGGCCACCGCCTCTCCACCCCCGAAATCGAGTCCGCCCTGGTCTCCCACCCCGCGGTCGCCGAGGCAGCGGTTGTTGGTGCAGCCGACGAAACCACCGGCCAGGCCGTCATGGCTTTCGTCATCCTCAACGACGAGGCCAAGGCAGCAGGGCACGACGAGACCGAGCTGGCAGAGCAGATTCGTGCTCACGTGGGCGTCGAAATCTCCCCGATTGCCAAGCCCAAGCGCGTGCTGATTGTGGATGATTTGCCCAAGACCCGCTCCGGCAAAATCATGCGCCGTCTGCTCAAGGACGTCGCCGAAGACCGCCCGGTCGGTGACACCACCACCCTGGCAGATCCCACCGTCATGGAAGCTATCGAGGCTAACTTCAAGAAGGGTTAGCAGCGCGATATAACAGGATGTGGGGCATGCGTGCCCGCCGACTAACCTTCTTGCTGGCTCGCAAGCAATTCATGCCAGCCCCAGCCAGTCGGCTTTGGCACGCATGCCCCACATCTATCGAAGTTAGTGTTCTTTGATTAAACGCCCGCCCCAGTGTGCTCCATCTATGGCTGCAAGCTGGAGGCGGGCGTTTTCGTGTGAAAAACTAGAACCTATGGCAACACCACAGACTGCACCACGACATATCTCCGTGATTAACGGCCCCAACCTCAACCTGCTCGGCGCACGCAAACCCGAGATTTACGGGCGTACCACCCTAGCCGACATCGAAGCCACCCTCCGCGCCCAGGCCGCCGAGCTGGGCTATGAGATTACCTTCATGCAGTCCAACCACGAGGGCGATCTGATCGACGCCATCCAGGCCGCCCGCACCGCGTCCGCCGGTATCATCATCAACCCGGCCGCCTACACCCACACCTCCGTGGCCCTGCACGACGCCCTTGAAGCGGCCGAGCTGCCGGTCGTTGAAGTACATCTCTCCAACGTGCACCGGCGGGAACCCTTCCGCCACCACTCCTATGTTTCTCCCCAGGCGACCGCCGTCATTGCCGGTGCCGGGGCCCAGGGCTACGAACTAGCCCTAGCCTTCCTAGCCCGTCACCTAGGCTAACCCGGTACGATGGCCCCCCAACCTCAGGCAAAGCTCTCCCTGACCGACGCCGTCTATATCGGTGCCGGATCCATGATTGGGGCAGGCCTCTTTGCCGCTTTCGCCCCGGCAACAGCGGCAGCGGGCAACTGGCTACTGCTCTCTCTAGCCCTAGCTGCTTTTCTCGCTTTCGCCAATGCCACCTCTTCGGCCCAGCTGGCCGCCCAGCACCCAGAATCAGGCGGCACCTACATCTACGGCAGTCGCCAACTGGGGCATGCCTGGGGCTTTGCCGCCGGCTGGTGCTTCGTAATCGGTAAAACCGCCAGTTGTGCCGCTATGGCCATGACCTTTGCCTCCTATCTAGCACCGGGTTACGAAAAGCTCCTCGCTATCGCCGCAGTTGCTGCCCTCACCGCCGTCAACTACAGGGGCATTACCCGCACCGCGGCCCTCACTAAAATCCTGGTTACGCTGGTGCTCTTAGCCCTGGCAGTCTTTTTCGGGGCAGTCCTGCTCGGGGTAGCCCCCGACCCGGCGATCACCAGCCCAAACGCAGGGGCTGGGGCGGGTGCGTCCGCTGCCCCCATCAGCCCGGTGGCAACCATCTACGGGATACTGCAGGGCGCGGGTCTGCTCTTCTTTGCCTTCGCGGGCTATGCCCGCATCGCAACTATGGGATCAGAGGTGAGGGACCCCGCCCGCACCATTCCGCGGGCCATCATCATTGCCCTTACCCTGGTGGGCTCACTGTATGTACTGGTTGCCTTGGCCCTCATTCACCAGCTGGGCTATGAGGGTCTGGCGGACGCGTCCGCCCCGCTGGCTACCGCCGTGGGATCCTCGGCCCCGCTAGCTACCGCCGTGGGATCCTCGGTCCCGCTGGCAGCCCTTATGGGGCTAGCTGCCTCGATTGGCGCACTCGGAGCCCTGCTTGCCCTCATCACGGGTATCGGCCGCACCGGCCAGGCTATGGCCTCCAATCGCGACTTTCCTACCTATTTTGCCCACTTGCACCCGGTCTACGGGGTACCCTACCGGCTAGAAATCACCGTAGCGGTTGCTGTCACCGCCCTGATTCTGCTCTTTGATGTGCGCGGCGCTATCGGCTTTTCGTCTTTCGGGGTGCTGCTCTACTACTGTGTAGCCAACCTGGCAGCCTTTACCCAGACCGGCTCCTACCGCCGTTACCCCCGCGCCCTGCAGGCCGCCGGGGCGGCTGGCTGTTGCCTGGTGGTGGGGACGCTCCCGCCCGCCTCTCTTGCGGGCGGGCTGGTTTTGCTGGGGGTGGGGCTAGCGGTTTATCTTCTCTACGCCCGCCCCACCCAGCTCGCCCAGCCTTAGCTGGGCACGCACTGGCCGGTAGCAACCTCGGGTGAGGCTGCGCTGACCTGAGCCAGGGCCTCAAGAATATGCGCCGCCGGGACGGCATAACCGGTCTGGCTCTGGGTTGACTTGGCAAAGACCATAGCCATGACCTGCCCGTCCTCGGTGAGCACAGGCCCGCCGGAGTTACCCTGCTGCACTTGGGCAGCGAGCTGGTAGACCAGGCGGGAGGGGTTAGTTTCACCTGTTTGTGAATTGATGGTTTGGGTGTAACCCAACCCCTGAACTATTGCAGCCCGGCTTGTGAAGGGGCCGCCACCGGGGTAGCCCATGAAGGCAACTTCGGTTCCCGAAGCGACCTCGGCCTGGTTGACGGCCAGGGGGGTGAGGTCAAGATCGGGGGCGCTGATAATCGCGATATCGCGTTCGGTGTCGTAGTAGACCACATCGCCTGTTGCGGCTTGGCCGTCGCGGCTGAGTAGGGTGGGGGTGCTGACGCCTGCCACCACGTGGGCGTTGGTGACCACCAGGCCGCCGTCCACCACGAACCCTGACCCCTCCGATGTGTAATTACAGGCCTGAGCTGATCCCACCACCTGCACAACCGACCAGCCGGCCTCGTCCAGGGCCGCCGTTTGCAGGGTGCCTAGAGGGGCAGATTGCTCGGGGTAGAGTAGCTGGGAGATTTCAGGAAGGCCGGTGGCCTGTACGATTTGGCCGCGGATCTCGGTGACCTTCTCTTGGGCGGAGGCCGGGGTCATCTGCATCATCCAGCTAATGACCTTAGAGTCTGCGGTCAAAGCGGTAACAGAGGGAATACCCAGGGGGCGGACGACCAGCACCACCGTGACAATCACGAGCGAGGCCAGCACCATGTTGACTAATCCACCGGCAAGCCGCTCCAGACCTCGCAGGGGCGTGCGGTCGCTTGCCCTGCGGATAGCACTGCCCAGGGTCATACCCAGAGTCTGCCCCAAAACCAGGCAGGCAAGTACCGTGCCCAGCCCGGCCAGCAGGTACCACCGTGCATCAACCTGGTCAATGACCCAGGGGGTGGCGTAAATAGCTGCAACCGCGCCCAGCACAAACCCAACAAAGGTACCCAGGGTGACAAAGAGCCCCTGCCGTACACCGGCTAAGAAGTAGAGGGCAATAATAGCAATAATGACCCAGTCAAGAACGGTCATGATTCTCCATTCAACGGGGAAGGCCAAACGGGCTAGGCTCCACCCTATGCCGCCTCAGTAAAAACCGAGCGGACGCTGGGAGCTCTGCCGGGACTCAGCCCTCACAGGAATACCACAGCCTACACGCCCAACCTGAAAAAATAGGCGGAAACTCAGGAAAAATTCTCGGTGAAGGGACTAAGCTCTAGGCGCTTTGGGTATCGAAAGCATCAAATATCCTGTAGGCTCTTATTAGTTGAATATGTCACAGATAAAAGTGCTGTGTGATGAACTAGGCAAAGACTATGCTTAGAAGTCTGCCCGCCCTGTGTGTACAGGGCACTGCACTCGAATCGCCCTTTAGATCCACATCAGGAGTAAAAGAGAACCATGGATATTGAAGTACTACGCCGTGCTCCGCTGTTCGCTTCACTCGACGACGAAGCCTTTGCAGCGCTAACCGAAGACATCACCGAAGTCGACCTTTCACGCGGCGCTACCCTCTTCTACGAAGGTGACCAGGGCGACCAGCTCTACTTCGTCATCTCAGGCAAGATGAAGCTGGGTCGCACCGCTTCCGATGGCCGCGAGAACCTGGTAGCTATCATGGGCCCCGGCGAAATCTTCGGCGAAATGGCCCTGTTCGACCCCTCACCCCGCTCCACCAGCGCAACCGCTGTCTCTGAGACCCGCCTGGCAGGTGTCAAGCACGAGTCCCTGCGTAAGGCTATGGAGAAGTCCCCCAACATCTCCGCCCAGGTTCTGCAGGCCCTGGCCCGCCGCCTGCGCCGCACCAACGAGAACCTGGCTGACCTGGTCTTCTCAGACGTTCCCGGTCGCGTTGCCAAGGCTCTGCTTGACCTGGCTGACCGTTTCGGTCGCCCCGCCACCGACGGTGTGCTGGTTGCCCACGAACTGACCCAGGAAGAACTGGCCCAGCTGGTGGGCGCTTCCCGCGAAACCGTGAACAAGGCTCTGGCTGAGTTCGTTTCCCGCGGCTGGATCCGCCTGGAGGCTCGCGCTGTGGTCATCCTCGACCTGCAGCGTCTGCGCCAGCGCTCCCGCTAAGGTAGGGCGGGCGTCCTGCCTGCTCTCAATACTTTAAAACCGGGTGGTCAGCTCTAGTTGACCACCCGGTTTTTTGTACCTACCCCGGGCAGGGGCGGACGCCGGTGGTTAGCGGGTCTGCCAAGTGAGGCCGTCGGATGAGGTGATGATGGTGGTGCTACTTGAGGGAACCCAGGCCGGGTAGCCAACTTCAAGGGTGTAGATTCCGTTAGTGTAGTGGGCCTCTAGAAGGTAGGAGGCAGCTGGGTCTAGCTCGTGGGTAGTCCAGGTGAGCCCGTTATCTGGGCTGGTCAGCAGTGTGGCCCCTTCGGCACGGGCTTGGCAGTAAACCAGGACTGTCTCGCTGAGGCGCTGGTGACCGCAGAGTTCTAGGGATTTGGCTCCAACCGTAGAGATTTTTCCGCCCATGAGCCAGTGGCCCTGGTCTGGGCTGTAGGTTGCGGCGTAGATGTCGTTGCTGTTGGCCAGAACCAGACCGAAGGTTCCGCTCTCGTCGATGTCGGTGACGTTTTCAGCCTCAACCGGGGTAAGCGGAGCGGGAGTGTAGGGCTGGCCGGTGGGCTCGGGGACAGGCATTGATGGTGCGGACGGAGTGAAGGCCTCTGGCACCCGAATCTCATCCAGGCTGCTCGGCGGTGTGGGGGTGGCCTTGCCGTCGTAGTTGTTGTACCAGCAGACATAGCTATCGCCAAGGTCACGGGCAAATATCAGGTAGGTCTGCTCTAGTTGCCTGCAAGAGTCACCCCAAAATGGGGTTCTGGCCTGGTAATAGGTTTTCCCCTCAATCTCGTAGCGCGTCCAGTCGTTGCCCAGCACCAACAAGAAGATAAAGAAAAGAGTCATCAATAGGGCTAGAGCACTTACCAGCAAGAGCAGAAGCCCTTGGGCGAACCAGGTGGTTAGCAAGACCAGAGTGCTGCTTCTGACCCCGTCTGGCTGGGGGATTTTTCCCAGGCTTTTGAAGATATAGCCGGTTCCACACACCAATAAGGTAAGGGACGCCAGGTAAGAGAGCCCCAGGCAGAAAAGACCAACCTCGGGGATGAGCAAGAAACCCAACACGTCCAACCCATACCGGCCACCGGCAATCACCACCAAAAGAAAGCAGGCCACCAGGGTCGCCCATCTGGTAAGTCTCTGTGAGAACGAGATGGGTACTGGGCTGGGGGCCTGATGCTTGAGGGGCACGACTAGACCTTTTTCTCCTGTACTGCCAGGTAGCAGGTGCCGGCGGCGTCCTGCTTGACCTCGGGCAGGTAGAGGGAAACCTGACGTCGCTTGGCCAGGAAGGCTACCGCCCCCGATGAGGCGGCCAGCTGTTCAAGTAGGTACATGACGCCGGGGGTCACCAGCTCCTGGAAGGGAACCCCGATGGTGTCCTCCTGCCCAATTTCGTTACCGAGCTCCACGCTCATGGGGTGGGCTACCAGGTCACGCACGTTTACCCAGCGCCCCCAGATACCCTTGCCAGCTAGCAGGGAGGGGCTCTGCCCCACGGGCACCGCGCAGGTGAAGTAGTGAATGTCGTAGCGCTTGTGGAAGAAGCCCGGTGACTGCCAACGCGCTAAGGGTTTGAGAAGGTCAGCGCGAATCTTTAGGCCCCGGCGTTCAAGGCAGTCAGCAAAGGTTTTATCCTGCTGGGCAACGGCCTGGCGGGAGGCCATGCATTCGTGCCCGCTAGTGAGTTCGATGGTTGAGAGCTCTCCGCTACCTGCTAGCAGCACACCGGTCTCTTCAAAGAGCTCACGTACTGCGGTGACCACAACTGCGTGTGCTGCCCCCAAGTCGTCCTCGCTGAAAGCCTTTGCCCAGTAGTCACCACTGGGGCCCACCCAGCCGATGGGGGCGGCGTCCTCGGGCACACCAAGACCGCCGGGGAAGGCAACCCGACCCATGGGGGATTTCACCCGGTAGGTCATAAAGGTTTCAGGCCCAGAAGTGCCGTCACGCACAAAAACGACCGCGGCTGCGGGCTTGGCCGTGCGCGGGGTGCACTCCCCTTCATCGAGCCAGGTACGGGCTGAGTCCTGCTGGCTCGATGGGATGGGGTGGGTTTTGGGGGCGGGGGCCGCCACCATTGCATAGGGGGCGGACGCCGGCGGCGGCACCCGTTTGAGGGCACCGGTGTACATGGGTTGGCTAGGCATATTCCACGATGATTTCAACTTCTACCGGGGAGTCCAGCGGTAGGACGGGCACGCCAACGGCTGAGCGGGCATGCACACCGGCCTCGCCAAAGACCTCGCCCAGCAGCAGGGAGGCTCCGTTGATGACGGCGGGCTGGCCGGTGAAAGAAGGGTCTGATGAGACGAAGCCAACCACCTTGACCACGCGGGTGATGCGGTCAAGATCGCCGATGACCGACTTCACGGCGGCCAGGGCGTTGAGGGCTGAGAGGCTAGCTAGTTTCTGAGCGGTCTCGGGGTCTACAAAGCCTTCAGCGCCGGAGTCTGATACCTTACCGGTGGCGGGTAGCTCCCCCTTGACGAAAGGTAGCTGACCTGAGGTGTAGACATAGTTACCGCTGGTGACGGCAGGAACGTAGGCGGCTACCGGGGCTGCCAGCTCGGGCAGGTCGTAGCCAAGTTCTGTGAGTCGATCTTCGATCTTTGACACGGTGTACCTTCTTGAAAAGCAGTGTTTCTAGGGGCCAAAAACCGGGCTCGGGGCGAAGCCTGAACCCGGTTCTGGTGTGAGTATTTAGTTGCTAGCCTTCTTGCGCTTAAAGTAGGCGATTGGATTGCCCTGAGTGGGGGCAACCATGTTCCCGGCGGGAGTGGCGCCGCTAGGAGCGGGGGCACCGGGGAGCACGGTAACGAGCTCCCAGCCGTCTTCACCCCAGTTATCGAGGATCTGCTTGGTTGCGTGAATCATCAGGGGCACTGTTGCGTATTCCCATTTTTCCATAGCACCAAGCCTAGACCACCGGGGCTAAAAAGACGACTCTTACATCTCTCACAGGTTTTTCTTGGGTGGCTGTGACATGCATGCCGGTGCGCTTTTCGCCCTGAGCCGATAAACTGATGCAATGGCTTCTTCAAAGAATGTGCGAAAGAGGCGCCGTAGTCCCGGCGACCTTGTTCAGTTTATTGCGCTGAGCATCATTGCCGGTTTTATTGCGGCGCTGATTATGGTGCCGCCCACTACAGCTCTCAGTGCATCCATTAATGCATCAATGAACTGGTTTAAGAGTCTGCCCGCCTCCCTGAGTGACGGACCGCTCTCTCAGCCGTCCGTCATCTACGCAAATGACGGAAAAACTGAGCTGGCATCCTACTACGCCCAGAACCGCACCGAGGTGGCGCTGGATGACATTTCCCAGCACATGAAGGATGCAATTCTTTCGTCTGAAGACCGTAACTTCTACGATCACGGCGCGGTTTCTCCCATGGGTATTGCCCGCGCCTTGGTCAACAATGTCATTAACCCCGAAGCCCGCCAGGGTGCTTCTACTCTGACCCAGCAGTACGTCAATAACCTTCTGATTGATGCCGCTGAGCAGGCAGGCACCGAGGCAGGTACCCTGGGTGCTAATAAGGACTACCTTGATAAGATCAAGGAAATTAAGCTGGCCATCTCGATGGAGCAGAATCTCTCTAAAGACCAGATTCTTGAGGGCTACCTCAACATCATCAACCTGGGCGGTTCCAACTACGGTGTAGAGGCCGCAGCCTACTACTACTGGGGCATTTCAGCATCAGAGCTCAGCATCTCCCAATCGGCGATTCTGGCAGGCATGGTGGTTTCACCTAACGTCTACCGCCCCGATGTTAACCCCGAACTGTCCAAGGAACGTCGCGATGTAGTTCTGGGCACCATGCTCCGCGACGGTAAAATTACCGAGGACGAATACTCCGATGCCCTGAATGAAGAGATTACTCTCGACATTCACACCACCCCCATGGGCTGCTCCACCGCCGGTGACTTTGCGCATTTCTGTAGGTACGCAATATTTGATTTCCTGGGTGATGAGACCTTCGGCGCCACCGAAGAGGACCGTGAAAATGCCCTCTACCGCGGCGGCTACAAGATCGTTACCACCGTTGATGCCGATGCCCAGAAGGACGCCAAGACCCAGGTTGAGGCCACCCAGCCTTCCACCAACAACCCCGATCGCGTCAGCGCCGCTCTCGTTTCCGTTGCTCCCGGTACCGGCAAGATTATTGCCATGGCCCAGAACTCCGGCTACGGCCCTTCTGATACGAGCAACTTTGCGGATAACTACTTCAACTTCAATGCAGATGTGGATCACGGCGGTGTAGCGGGTTGGCAGCCCGGTTCAACCTTCAAGGCCGTGCTTCTAGCCCAGTGGATTAAGGACGGCAAGGGCGTCAACGCTACCATCGATGGCACCACTGTCAGCTACCCGCAAAGTTTCCAGTGGCCTGCTAGCTGCCAGCCTGAGGGGTACGTGCTTTCAAGCTCTGGAACCGGCTACTCCTTCCAGAACGCAGATGGCTCAAGCCGAACCTGGGGCACAGTAGCCTACGGCCTGAAGAACTCCATTAACTCCTACGCCATTAAGATGGCGTCGGTGACCGATGCCTGCGCCATCAACGATCTTCGCGCTAAGCTCCGTATTACCGATGGTTTGGGCAATGACCCTTACAACATGAATAATCCTGCCTACCTGCTCGGTGGCTGGGAACGCGGCACTACTCCCCTCGCCATGGCAGCAGCCTATGCTACTTTCGCGAGCGGTGGTACCTACTGCGAGCCTATGGCGCTGGAAAAGGTCACCAAGGGCGATACCGAGGTCAAGACTTACGAGTCCACCTGTGAGCGCGTGCTCGAAGAGGATGTCGCCAACGGTGTGAACTACGTGCTCAAGCAGGTTCTGGTGGACGGCTCGGGTTACCAGCGCGGCATTGGCCTGACCGATGCGTCCGCCGCTAAGACCGGTACTACTGATAACTCCGCCCATACCTGGACCGTTGGGTACACCCGGGGTCTCTCCACCGCGTCATGGGTGGGTAGCGTTGAAAATACCTCTCGCCCCCTCAACGGCCTTTCCATCAACGGTAGGGTTCTGGACTACGTGGACGGTGCCACCTACGCAGGTGCCCAGTGGCAGAAGTTCATGCAGGCTCAGGCGAAGAACTACAACACCGACAGGTTCGATACTCCTTCGAACACGGTTCTTGGTACTAACCAGTAAGGACTCCCGTGAATTCTCAGAATTCTCGTGGCGTGGCGGCTTCAGCTGGCACTCTTGCCCAGACCCTTTCAGCGGTTCTGGCAGCGGGTGCCGTAGCTGGGGCCGCCACAGCCGCTTATGCCCACTTTATTGAGCTCAATAACTTCCAGGTGCGCAGGGAAACCCTGCCGATTCTGCCGGAAGGTAGCCCCGCCTTCAAGATTCTGCATATCTCGGATATGCATATGATTCCAGGGCAGGCTCGGAAAACCGCCTTTATGCATTCTCTGGCCGAGCTAGAGCCTGACCTGGTCATCAATACCGGCGATAACCTCTCCCACATGGACGGTCTTCCCGCCCTGCTAGAGGCCTTGGATCCCCTGCTGGATTTCCCGGGCGTCTATGTGCCGGGCTCTAACTGCTACTTTGCCCCGGTGCCCAAGAACCCGGCCCGTTACCTCTGGAAGAAGAACACCGGGGACGAGGCCAACGACCAGACCCGCGCTGTGCTCCCCACCCAGGCCATGCACGATGCCTTCGATGCCCGCGGCTGGGTAGGGCTGATCAACCGCTACGAGACGCTCACCCTTGGAAGGCTGCGCCTAGAGTTTTCTGGGGTGGACGACCCCCACCTGGAGTACGACCGCCACCCCGGCTTCTCCCCCACCGCTTTCGATGCGGAGCCGAGCCCGAGCGTCCGCCTGGGTGTCTGCCATGCCCCCTACCTGCGCACCCTAAACCGCTTTGCGGACGACGGCGCCCAGGCTATCTTTGCTGGCCACACCCACGGTGGGCAGGTGTGCCTCCCGGGTGGGCGGGCCCTGGTGTCCAACTGCGATCTGCCCCCTGCCCGGGCCAAGGGTCTCTCCTACCAGGGGGACGTGCCCGTGCAGGTGACGGCGGGCCTGGGCACCTCACGCTATGCCCAGGTGCGCCTCTTCTGCCCGCCCGAAGCCGTACTAGTGACCCTAACCGCCAGGTAATCTATCTGGTTTTTGCAGGAATGCAAATGTAAGATAGATTACTATGGCTTCTCGACTACTGCGCGTCTCCCCCATACCAACCCCTCCCCCTGTACCACCCGGTGCCCGCACCGAGCAGGACATCACCCTCTGGCAGTACTCCCGCCCCATTCGCGGCCGCTGGGTCTGCGGGCTTCTCGTAGCCCTCACCGCCGCCATCATTGCTATCTCTATCCCCCAGGTACTGGGATGGATTGTCGATGCTATGCTCACCGACCAGCCCACGGTGGGAGCAGTCTGGGCAGGCGGCGCCCTGGTATTTGCCCTGGGTCTGGCCCAGTCAGCTCTTTTCTTCCTGCGCAGGCAGCTGGTCATTGAGCCTGCCAGCACGGTTGAGAACACCATGCGCATTGACCTTTTTGACCGTCTGCTGCGTTTCCCCGTGGCCTTCCACGACCGCTGGCCATCAGGTCAGCTGCTCACCCGAGCCATGAGCGACCTGGGCACCATTCGCCGCTGGACAGCCTTCGGCCTGATCCAGATCATTACCGTGGCGGTGCAGGTGACGGTGGGTAGCTTCTATATGTTCACAGGCTCCTGGCAGCTGGGCCTTGTCTTTCTTGCCAGTATGCCGCTGACTCTCTTCTGCGTCTGGCGGTTTGTGCTGACCTTCCGCACCCTCACCCGCCAGGCCCAGGAGCGCACCGGTGATTTGGCGACCACGGTTGAGGAGTCGGTTCAGGGCCTGCGCGTGCTCAAGGCGCTAGGACGCGGCCCCCATGCCCTGGCGGGGTTCCGAGCAGAGTCCCTAGAGCTGCTTGACCTTGAAGTTGCGCGCGGCAGGGCCATGGGTCGGGTCCGTATGCAGAGCACCTTCATCAGCGGGGCTTCCCTCTGTGTAGCCCTGCTCTGGGGCCTGCACCTGGTGAGCACCGGCGTCATGACTGTCGGCGCTCTCACCAGCTATTTCGCCACCGCCACCATCCTCTTCACCCAGGTGGAGCGCTCGGGCATGCTGATTTCTATGTACCTGGCGTCAAGCGTTTCAATGGACCGCCACCGCCAGGTCATGGTGGGTGAAGCCGGCGAAGATATCGACCTTCTACCCGCCCACCGCGAGCGCCCCGGTGCAGCTGCTGCCCGCCTTGATTTTCAGGACGTCACTTTCAGCTACGGCGCGCAGGAGCAGCAGGTGCTCAGCGGCTTCACTCTACACGTGAAACCCGGTGAAATTATTGCCTTGGTGGGCTCAACCGGGTCAGGCAAGTCTACCGTCCTGCAGCTGGTGCAAAGACTGTATGAGCCCACCTCAGGCAGTATCAGCTTGAACGGCCGAGACATTGCCTCTTTGCCTCTGCCGGAGCTTCGCTCCCAGGTGTCAATCGCCTTTGAAGACCCCCTGCTGTTCTCAACCAGCGTGCGGGAGAACGTCCTGCTGGGGGTTGACCGCAGCGGGCTCAGCCCCGACCAGGAAGATGCCCTACTCCACCGGGCCCTGACCATAGCGGCTGCCGACTATGTCTACCAGCTTCCGCAGGGGCTAGATACCGTGATTGGTGAAGAGGGCATGAGCCTCTCAGGCGGTCAGCGTCAGCGCCTCTCACTAGCCCGCGCTATTGCTGCCGCCCCGGCCGTCCTGCTGCTCGATGACCCCCTCTCTGCCCTGGACGTGACCACCGAAGAAAAGGTGGTGGGTCTACTCAAACAGGAGCTGACCGAAACCACCACCCTGCTTACGGCCCACCGGCCCTCTACGGTGGCCCTGGCCGACAGGGTTGTGCTCTTGCAGCAGGGGCAGGTGGCAGCGGTGGGCACCCATACAGAGCTTCTGGATAACCCCGTCTACCGCGACCTCATGAGCACCGATACCACCTTGCCTGCCGCAGGGCAGGACGCCGGGGCTCCGGCCCACGAGAGCAAGGAGGGCTAGCACCGTGGCAGCACACAAGATTTCCGACGCCGAAGACAAGATAACGCTCAGCCGCGAAGAGGCCAAGATGGTGCGGCAGCGCTCGGTTGCCCTTCTGCTTGATGTCCTACGGCCGGTGCGGGGCCATTTACTCTTCACCCTCTTCCTGGTCATCCTGGCAACCGCCCTGACCACCGCCATGCCCTGGCTGATTTCCACGGCCATTAACGATGCCCTGGAGCCCCTTCTCGCCGGGGACAGCAGCTATGCCATCACCCTAGCGGCCCTCTACGTAGCGGCTGCTTTAATCGCGGGCTTAGCCACCTACACCAACATTCTGCTCACCTATAAGATTTCCCAGAAAGTGCTTTTCGACCTGCGCCAGCGCATGTTTGAGCAGGCTCAGAAACTGTCTGTGGGCTTTCATGACACCTACACCTCAGGTCGGGTGATTTCCCGCCTGACCAGCGACCTCGATACGATTCGCCAGTTCCTTGACTTCGGTCTCTCCGAGCTAGCAGCCATGCTGCTCTCTATCTCTTTTACCGTGGTTGCTCTTTGCCTGATGGACTGGCGGGCAGGCCTGGCCCTGCTGGTCATGATGCTGCCCGTCGCCTGGCTGACCGCCTGGTTCCGCCGCGAATCTGAACTGGCCTACCGGGCCCAGCGGGTGGCGTCCGCCCGCATCATCTCCCGCTTTGCCGAAACCTTCACCGGCCTGGCCGCCGTCAAGGCCTTCCGTGCCGAGGCAAGCTCGCGTGCAGCCTACGCGGACGCCGCCGAGGACTACCGAGTGCGCGTCATGCAGTCCATCAAGGTGCACGGCACCTACATGCCAGCCCTACAGGCCCTGGGTAACACCTTCGTGGCCATTGTGCTGGTCATTGGCGGTTATTCCATTCTGGGCGGCTCCATGCAGGCCGGAACCCTGCTAGCCCTGGTCATCTACGCCAACCGGGTCTTTGAACCCATCTTCATGCTCTCGGACTACTACAACATGTTTCAGTCAGCGGTCTCTGCCCTCGAAAAAGTCTCAGGCTTTCTCGCTGAAGAGCCCGAGGTTGCCGAGCCCGAACGTCCGGCCCAGCGCAAGACCCCAGCAACGGGGCACCTGGTCTTTGATGAGGTTGAGTTCGAGTACGTCAGTGGACGCCCCGCCCTGCACCGCCTGAATCTCGATATTCCTGCGGGGCAGCGCCTAGCCCTGGTGGGTGAAACAGGTGCTGGTAAGTCAACCATTGCCAAGCTCATCGCCCGCTTCTACGACGTCACCCACGGTCAGCTAACCCTCGACGGGGTAGACCTGCGGGACCTCTCCGATGAGCAACTGCACCGGGAGGTTGTCATGGTCACCCAGGAGGCCTACCTCTTCAAGGGCACCGTGGCTGACAACATCCGCCTGGGCAACCCCGCTGCCAGCGACGAAGAGGTCTTTGAGGCAGCCCGAAAGGTCGGGGCTTACGACTTCATCATGAGCCTGCCCCAGGGCTTTGACACCAACCTGTCAAAACGCGGCGGGCGGGTTTCTGCCGGGCAGCGTCAGCTCATCTCTTTTGCCCGCGCTTTCCTGGCCGACCCGGCCGTCCTTATTCTCGATGAAGCCACCGCCTCTCTCGATATCCCCACCGAAAAACTGGTTCAGCGGGGTCTGGAGTCCCTACTGGCCGGGCGCACCTCCGTGGTGATTGCCCACCGCCTCTCGACGGTGCTTACCGCCGACCGGGTGCTGGTAGTGTCGGACGGGCGCGTGGTAGAGGACGGCTCCCCCGCGGCCCTGGTGGAGGCCGGCGGACGCTTTGCCGCCATGGCCCGGGCCTGGGAAGAGAACAACAGCACCGAGGGCTAGAAACCCGGTGATTTGGCAGGCTTAAGACCGCCGCGCTATACTTGAGAGGTTGTTATACGCAACAATCGGGATGTGGCGCAGCTTGGTAGCGCGCGTCGTTCGGGACGACGAGGCCGCAGGTTCAAATCCTGTCATCCCGACCAAGCACAACCGCCCCTTGCTCTAGCCGGGGGCGGTTTTTCATATCTCTCTTGTCTTCTGCACGTCACACCGCGTCACAAATACTTGCCTTGTAAAGTTTATAGGGTGTAGTCTAAAGAAAAATGCAAATGTGAAAGGAAAACCAGTGTCACAGAAAATTCTCGTTATCTCAGGTTCCGACCGCGACGGCTCCTTCAACACCCAGCTGGCAGAGCAGCTCGTTGAAGCCCTTGAAAACGAAGGGCAGAGCGCCGAGGTCTACGACTTCTCAGCCGTCCCCCTGCTCAGCCAGAACTCCGAATTCCCCGCCCCCGCTTCCGTCGAGAAGCTGCGCGCCGACATCGCTAACGCGGCCGGTCTGATTCTGGTCTCCCCCGAGTACAACGGCTCCTACCCCGCCCGTCTCAAGAACCTGATTGACTGGGCCTCACGCGCCGTCATCGCGGGTGACAACACCACCCCCACCGTTCTTAACGGCAAGAAGGTCGGTGTAGCTTCGGTTGCTAACTCAACCTACGGCAAGTTTGTGCGCGAGAACCTGCGCAATCTGGTTCCCTACGTCCGCGCTGACCTGATGGAGGGCGAGGGCCTGGGCATCCGTATTCCCGGTGAAGCCTGGGGCACCGGCAAGCTGGAGCTAGAAGAAGAGCAGCAGAAGAACGTTGATCAGTTCGTTGCTGACTACCTCAAGTTCCTGGCAGCCTAAGCCAGCTTAACTCAAGACATTGGGGCCTCCCTGTAGAACAGGGAGGCCCCTTCTTTATGGGCCTGGCAGGTGGCTTCACCCGGCGAGATAGGCTCTGTGCTAAGGCCTTAGCGGGAGAGCCGTGAGGGCCACCAGATTTTCTTGCCGATATCTTCAACGAGTGCCGGTATGAGCAGAGCTCGCACTACGGTGGCGTCGAGCAGCACGCCGAAGGCCACAATGAAGGCGAGCTGGGCGAGGAAAATCAGCGGGATAACGCCCAGGGCTGCGAAGGTGGCCGCCAGAACGATACCGGCTGAGGTAATCACGCCACCTGTTGCTACCAGGGCTGTGCGCAGGCCACTCTTAGTACCCCGATGCAGGGCTTCTTCTCTCACGCGGGTCATCAGGAAGATGGTGTAGTCAATACCCAGAGCGACGAGGAAGACGAACCCGTAGAGGGGCACGGTGGGGTCAGCACCGGGGAACTTGAAAACGTGGTTGAAGACCAGGGCTGAGACGCCGAGGGCGGTGAGGTAAGAGAGCACGGTGGCAGCCACCAGGATTAGCGGTGCCAGAATTGAGCGCAGCAGAACCATCAGAATTAGGGTGATAACGACCAGCACTACCGGGATAATCAGGGCCCGGTCACGCTGGGCGCTATCGATGGTATCGAGGTCAGACGCGGTGGTTCCGCCCACCAGGGATCCGGGAGCTACGTTGGCCAGGCTCTCACGCATCTGGCGCACGGTCTCTTCTGCCTGCTGTGAGTCGGCGGGGTCAGCCAGGGTTACCTGGAGCATGATGCGCCCCTCAACCTCGGTGGGGGTGATAGCGGCAAAAACCGGCGGCACTGACTCAGCAGAAGCGCCCACCGGCACAGTACCAGCGGGTGACTCCTGGGCTACCGCGGCAATGGAGCTCACCCCGTCGAGCCCGTCGAGGGCAGCCACTGCGGTATCTTGCTCGGCAGCAGGCACAATTACATTTGCCGGGGAGCCTGAGCCACCGGGGAAGTGTTCAGCCAGTACATTCTGGCCGTCCCGTGCCTGGGACTGCCCCAGCACCAGGTCAGATTGGCGCACCCCGTTGGCCTGGAAAGTCGCAGAAAAGCCGGCGAAGATAGCCAGTACCAGAGCCGTGACCAGCCAAACCTTGCGGGGCTTGCCCGACACGAAAGCCGCAATTTTCGCCCAGAAGCCGGCTGAGGCGTCCTTAACCTCAGCGGAATAGCGGGGGCGGGCAGGCCAGAAGGCTACCCTGCCCAGCAGGGCCAGGACCGCGGGCAGGAAGGTCAGCGAGGCCAGCATGGATAGCACAATGCCGGTAGCTGCCACGGGCCCCAGGGCCTTGTTCGAGGACAGCTCAGAGAGTAGCAGACACAGCAGACCCGCAATCACCGTGCCGCCGGAGGCCAGAATCGGTTCAAGGGACCCGCGCCAGGCAACCCGGGTTGCCTCCCAGCGCGAGAGGTGCTGGGTCAGGGCCTCACGGTAGCGGGCTACATAGAGCAGGGAGTAGTCGGTTGCAGCACCAACCACCAGAATCAGCAAGATTCCCTGCACCTGGCCATTGATCATCACCCAGCCGGCATTCGCCATGTGCCAAATGACGAAGATAGCGCCCGAGAGGGCAACCATCGAGCTGGTCAGCACGATGATGGGCAGCAGAGGTGAGCGGTAGACCACCAGCAGAATCACGAAGACCACGATAAGGGCTACCGCCAGCAGGATGCCGTCGATACCGCCAAATGCCTCAACCAGGTCGGCCGAGAAGCCAGCCGGGCCGGTCACGTAGCCGGTGAGGCCGTCGGGGGCCTGGGTTATCTCGGCGCGGATTCCATCAACGACCTCTCGGGTCTCATCGGCGGTGGAGATGGGCAGAATGAGCTCCGCTGCCCGACCGTCCTCTGAGTAAATGACGGGCGAGCTTTCACCGGTGAAAGTGCCGGACGCCGCCAGCTGGCCGGTGAGACCCTCTAGGTAGGTGCGGTGGGCATCGGTGAGGGAACCGTCAGCTTCAAAGACAAGAATTGCGGGCACCGCGTCGGTGCCCAGAAAGTCGCCCTGCTGCTCTACCACCTGGGTAGATTCAGCGGACGCCGGCAGGAAGTCGGTCTGGGAGTTGGTTGAGACCTCGGAGATTTTTCCGAAGTAGGGCCCGCCGATACCCGCCACAGCAAGCCAGGTGAGGGTCAATAGGACGGCAAGAGCAACCCGCACCCAGGTGCGTGAAGAGGAACCGGCCCTGATAGAGCCGGTTTCCGAAGAAGAAGTATGCATACTGAGAGTTTACCCCCTGCCAGAGACCCAGGCTAAGGGAGTCTCAAGCGGGCCGCGCCGCACGAAGGTTTGCCCGAGCAGGCGCTGCCAGACCCAGGCAAAGAGCAGAGCCCCCAGAATCAGGCCGAACATCATGGCCCAGGAGTTATCGGAGGCAGGCAGGCCGTAGGCCGGGGCATAGTTAGCGTACAGGGCCAGCACGGCAATCTGGAGCACGTAGAGGGAAAGGGTCATACGCCCGGCGCCCACCAGGGCACCGGCCAGGTGCTCCCGCCCGGCTAGAGCACGCGCCAGCAGGCAGCACCAGCCCACGGTCGCCAGGCAGGCTGCCAGGCTAAAGGCGATCTCAAGCCGGCTGGAGGTGTAGGGGAGGAACTCTGCAACAGCAAAACGGGAGTACCAGAAGAGACCGCCGGTCGCCAGGCTTCCCAGCAGGGCCAGGGCGACATCGCCCCAGACACCCCAGCGTTCGATGAGGAAGGCGATCACCGCACCGGTGCAGGCGTAGGTCAGCAGGGTAAAAACCTGGTAGTTCTGGCCGGTGAACATCCATTCGTAGAGGTAGGCAGTGTAGCTGCCGTCGAGAGATGCCTGCATAGCCTGGGGGCGGAAGTAGGTCCGGGCGGACGCCGCAAACCACCAGCTGCCCACAGCCAGGAGGGCCAGGGCCCAGGAGGGCAGGAAGACAAGAGGGGCCATAATCAGGCTCAATACCCCCAAGTACTCCAGCACGATATCGACCTGGGCGCCCCAGGTACCGATGTAGAGCCCCAGAGCAACTAGCACAATAGCTCGTACTACCGAGGAGGCGAAGAGGGCGGGGAAGCTCATACGCTGAGACGAAAAGAGGGCACCTGCCCCCAAGAGGAAGGCAAAGAGCGGGGTAGCCAAGAACTCGCTGAGATTCAACACATCGCTGGGGCCACTCGCCGGAGCACAGTATGCAATAAACATGCTGATCAGGGCAGCCCAGCGAGCCAGGTCAATACCGATAACACGGCCTGCGGTCTTTAGGTCGGTCACGCAATACTCCTCAATAAATACCTGCTTTAGCCTAACACTGCCCCGCCGCCCTGCGCGGGCAGGGGAAGCCATGGCACACTGGTTAGGTTGCCCCTCATCTCTCTGAAAGTCACTATGAGCACCCACTCCACCGACGTCGTCCTTCTGGCCGCCGGTTCTTCGGCGACCAGCGAGTATGTTTCTATCTTCTGGATAGCTGCCGCTGCCCTACTGGCGCCCCTGGCGTCCGCCCTGGTGAAGAAGAAAATCCCTGATGTTGTCTTCCTGATTATCTTCGGCGTACTCATTGGCCCGCAGATGCTAGGGCTTGCCAGCGCCGACGGAGGGGTTGCCCTGGTCAAAGATCTGGGGTTAGGGTTGCTCTTTTTGCTGGCTGGTTACGAAATTAACGCCGGAGCCCTGCGCGGACGCCAGGGGGCTTTCGCTGTGGGCTCCTGGCTGGTGAGCTTCACCCTCGGCCTGATTCTAGCCATGAGCCTCTCCCAGTTTTCGGGTACTTTCTCTACCTACGCGGTCATCGGTATTGCTCTGAGCTCAACCGCCCTGGGCACCCTGCTGCCTCTACTCAAAAGCCACGGTAAGGCGGGCACGAAAGTCGGCGACGGGGTGATGGTGCACGGGGCTATCGGCGAGGTGCTCCCTATCTTTGCGATGTCCCTGCTGCTCTCATCGCATGCCCCCTGGGTTGCGGTGCTGATTCTGCTGGCCTTTATGGTCATTGCGGTAGTTTCAGCGGTTGTGCCCCACCGCCTCTTCGAGCATATTCCTGGCCTGCGCCGCACCATGGCAGCTGAGGCTAACACCACCAGCCAGACCATGCTCCGCCTGGCCATGTTCCTTCTGGCTACCCTCATGATGGTCGCCGCGGTCTTTGAGCTCGATGTGGTGCTCGGTGCTTTTGCCGCCGGCATTATCCTGCGC
Source organism: Rothia nasimurium (assembly GCF_042660305.1). Classification (NCBI taxonomy): domain Bacteria; kingdom Bacillati; phylum Actinomycetota; class Actinomycetes; order Micrococcales; family Micrococcaceae; genus Rothia; species Rothia nasimurium. The sequence continues at coordinate 23,225 of NZ_JBHSTW010000013.1, read as the reverse complement.
TCCCTTACCCCCGATGGTGCCTTCGAGCCCTTCTCCAAGCGTCTTGAGGCCCTGGGCTTTTCCTTCCTCATTCCCCTCTTCTTCGTGAGCTCGGGTATGGGCATTAAGGTATCGGTCATTTGGGAGCAGCCGTTGCTTCTTGCCGGTATTGTGCTCGGTATTCTGGTGGTGCGCGGTCTGCCGGTCTTTGCCGCTGAAAAGTTCTTCGACACCGGTTCGGGGCTCACCACCGTGCAGGAAAAGCTCCAGCTGGGGCTCTACTCTGCGGCGGGCCTGCCCATCATTGTTGCTGTCACCGAGGTGGCACTGGCCAACGACCTGCTCAGTGAACAGCACGCCTCCCTGCTAGTGGCAGGTGGGGCGCTGACCGTCCTGCTCTTTCCCCTCTGGGCTTCGGCCCTTGGGGCAGTGGGGCGCAAGGACGCCGGTAACAGCTCAGGTGACGATGGCGGCTCAAGCTCGCGGCAGCGTCGTAGCGCCAAGAAGCTAGAGCGGGCCGCCGCGGTGCGGGCAGCAACTGGCGCGATTCCTGTCATCAAGCGTCCGAATTCCTAGTACTGCGCTCACGCTGCTACTGCCCACCGACACCAAAGGGCCCCCTTGCTGAAGCAAGGGGGCCCTTTGGTATCAAGGAGCTAATGTAGCCTACTTGAGAATGATGACGTCCAGGGTACGGGGGCCGTGTACGCCCTCAACGCGAATCAGCTCGATGTCTGAGGTCGCTGAGGGGCCTGAGATCCAGGTGATGGGCTTGTCGAAGTTCAGACGGGCCACGGTCTCGGGGATCAGCTCGACGATGGTATCGACGGGGACCACGCAGATGTGGTGGTCGGGTACCAGGGTGATGGCGCGGCGGCCTTCGGTCTCGGTGCTGTTCAGGGCGATGGTGCCGGTCTCAGCGCAGGAGACGGTTGAAGAGGTGACAACCGCGTCGATAGCGTCGAGTTCGCGCACGGAGAGGGCACCGGGCTTGTTGGCGTTGCCGGAGTCAACCACGCGGGAGCGGGCTGCGGTGTCTTCGGGCAGCCACTCGGTCTTGAGGCCGGTGGGCACCACGTAGCGGGAGGACTTGCCGAGCAGCTCACCCACGCGGGCGGCGATGGTCTCTTCGGTCTCATGGTAGACGTTAGCCTTGTAGTCGATCAGGCGGTCGACCAGCATCTCGATGATTTCCTCGGCGCCCTTGTCGCTTTCGCGGCGGTAGGCGCGGACGGACTCAGCCGGCTGGGGGTTGTCCCAGAGGGAGGCGCGGATGCGGCCCAGGATTTCTGCTTTTGCATCAGACATTAGTTGGCCTCCTTGGGGGCGATGGGGTTAGCGGTCTCAGCGTTGGCGTGGGCCTCGGCAATCTTGGCCTGGTTAGCGGCAATGATGGACTGAAGGTCAACGCGTTCGCCACCTACACGCTTGGGGGCGGAGCCACGCTCCTTCTTCCACTCGTTGCGGAAGGAGGACTTGGGGGGTGCCGGGATATCGCGGTATTCGGTCCAGCCGCCGACGATACCGGGCAGCTTGGTGATCTTGCCCTTCTTGCCGGTAATCAGCTTGGAGGCGGGCAGGCCCTTGGTGGCCAGGGCCATGAGGGCACCTGAGCTGAAGAGCTTCTTGGCACCGAACATCATGGCGTCCATCTGCACGTGGCGTTCCTTCTTGCCACCTGCGAACTCGCCCTGGGCCTTCTCATGGTCAACGGCCTTGCCGCGCAGGTGAACCAGCACGTCGGGGATGTTAATCTTCACGGGGCAGGCGTCGTAGCAAGCGCCGCAGAGGGAGGATGCGTAGGGCAGGGTGGAGTTGTACTGGTTCTCGATACCGCCGAGCTGGGGCGAGAGAATCGCGCCGATGGGGCCGGGGTAGGTGGAACCGTAGGCGTGGCCGCCCGCGCGTTCGTAGACGGGGCAGACGTTCATGCAAGCAGAGCAACGGATGCAGTGCAGGGCCTGGCGTCCGACCTGGTCAGCTAGGGCTGCGGTACGGCCGTTGTCCATGAGGATAACGTGCAGGTTCTGGGGGCCGTCGCCGGGGGTGACGCCGGTCCACATGGAGGTGTAGGGGTTCATGCGCTCACCGGTGGACGAGCGGGGCAGCAGCTGGGTGAAGACCTCAAGGTCCTGCAGGGTCGGCAGCAGCTTCTCGATGCCCATGAAGGTAATCAGGGTATCGGGCAGGGTCAGGCACATACGGCCGTTGCCTTCAGACTCAACGATGGTCATGGTGCCGGTTTCGGCGATGCCGAAGTTAACGCCGGAGATAGCGACCTTGTTGGTCAGGAACTTTTCGCGCAGACGGAAGCGGGAGGCTTCTGCCAGTTCTGCGGGGTCGTTGGTGAGGTTGGGGTTGACGCCCTCAATCTTCTTGAGGAAGATATCGCGAATCTCGGTGCGGTTGCGGTGGATTGCGGGCACCAGGATGTGGGAGGGGCGGTCGTTATCGCCCAGCTGCACGATTTCTTCTGCAAGGTCGGTTTCGATGGCGTGGATGCCGTGCTCTTCGAGGAACTCGTTGAGGCCGGTTTCGGCGGTGGCCATTGACTTGATCTTGTTGACCTCGGTGACGCCTTCAGCCTGGATGAGCTTGAGGGCGATTTCGTTGGCTTCGTGGGCGTCGCGAGCCCAGTGAACGTGGCCGCCGCGGGCGGTGAAGTTCTTTTCGAATTCTTCGAGGTAGGTGTCCAGGTTGGCCATGACCTTCTGCTTGATCATGGAACCAGCGGTGCGCAGGTCCTGCCAGTCGGGCAGCTCAGAGATGACGGCGGCGCGCTTGGTACGGATCTTGTGGGTGGCAAAGCCCAGGTTGGCGCGCAGCTGCTCGTTCTGGAGTTCCTTCTCTGCGTATTCGGGGAAGGGCTCAAATTCGAAGATGTTGCCGACGCCGTGGCGGACCTTGGGCATGCCGAGTGCGGTGGTTGACATGGCTTTACTTACCTCCTGCGGTAACAGCTACGGGGCCGGTGACCTTGAGCGGGTTTTCCTTGGTGGATGCAAGAATCTCGGCGAAGTGTACGGTCTGTACGGGTGAGTTCTTGCGGGAGAGAGCGCCGCCGATGTTCATCAGGCAGGATGAGTCGCCACCGGTGCAGACCGATGCGCCGGTTGCTTCGATGTTCTCTACCTTGTCGGCAACCATGGCGCCGGAGGTGTCTGCGTTCTTGAAGGAGAAGGTGCCACCGAAGCCGCAGCACTGGTCCAGGCCGTCAATCTGGGTGTATTCCAGACCGCCCACGGTGCGGATCAGGTCTTCCTGGCGGGTGCCCAGACCTAGCAGGCGCATACCGTGGCAGGAGGAGTGGTAGGTGACTTTCTCGGGGAAGTAGGAGCCCAGCTGTTCGGCGGCGTTGGTGATACCGCAGACGTCGATGAGGAACTGGGAGAGCTCGAAGGAGCGGGCAGCCAGTGAGGCGGCTGCGCGGGCGGTGGCGTCGTCGCCTGCACGCTCTGCGATCATGGGCTGCTGGTGGCCCAGGGAAGCCACGCAGGAGCCTGAGGGGGCTACGATGGCGTCGAAGTCCCATTCTTCAAAGGCCTGCACGTGGGTTTTGACGATGGGGTAAGCGTCGTCGAAGTAGCCCGAGTTGACGTGCATCTGGGAGCAGCAGGTCTGGCCCTGCGGGAAGACGACCTCGTGGCCGAGGCGCTCCAGAATGTCAACGGTAGCCTTAGCTACCTTGGGGTACATTGCGTCGACGATGCACGTTGAAAACAGTGCGACACGCATGTTGGTTCTCTCTTCTTCTGTGCGGCAGGGACAGCCCGCATACTTCTCGCCGCAGCAGGGGCGCGGACGCCAGTGGCCGGGGTGGGATGAGAAAGGCGGGGCAGGGTGCCTGTTTAGATTCTTTTCCTACACTTCATTTAACACGATGGAGCAGGGCTTACGATACTTTAAATAGAGCATATTTTCTTATGCAAATAAACTAACGGTCTGACCACATAAAGAAAGCTGAATGTTCCCCGCTTCCCAGCTGTAGGCGTCCGCCGGTCACCAAAACCACAAGAGCGTACACATTCCAGCACAAAAGCACGTCTATACCACCTCGAAAACCCACAAAACCACAGGGGTGGAAAAAATACCGCACGTAGATACAGCAATAGCTTGGCGGAAGTGAAGCACCTCATGTAACGTAGACCTCGAAAACAATGGTCTGACCACAGAAGGTTAGACCTCATATTTTTTGGCTCAGCGCCCCAGAGATGTGACGCCCAGCCATACCACACATCACTAAGGAGAATTACGGTGGAAAATACCTATACCGCTGTAACCGACGCCGTAGGAGGAAGCCTCGCGCTCAGCGCCCTGGTCTCCACCCTGCCGCTGTTGGCGTTCTTTATCATGCTGCTGGGTCTCAAGGCCCGCGCCCACGTGGCAGGCCTCGTCTCCCTGCTGGTAGCTCTGCTCGTTGCTATCTTCGGCTTCGGCATGCCCTGGGACCTGGCCGGCATGTCGGCCTTCCGCGGCGGCATCTACGGCCTCTTCCCCATCGTCTGGGTTATCCTCATGGCCATCTGGTTCTACCAGGTCACCGTACTCTCAGGCCGCTTTGAAGACCTGCGCCGCACCTTCGACCTGATCGGTGGCGGCGACCTGCGCATCCAGGCCATCCTCATCGCCTTCTGCTTCGGCGGTCTGCTGGAAGCCCTGGCAGGTTTCGGTGCCCCCGTTGCTATTACCGCAACCATGATTCTGGCCCTGGGCGTCAAGCCCCTCAAGGCTGCCACCACCGTCCTGATCGCCAACACCGCTCCCGTAGCCTTCGGCGCCGTCGCTATCCCCATCACCACCGCCGGTGAAGTGGGCAGCAAGGACGCCACCGTCATCGCAGCCCTCGTTGGTCACCAGGCCCCCTTCATCGCCTTCTTCGTGCCCTTCATCTTGCTCTGGATCCTCGACGGCGTCAAGGGTCTTAAGGACGCCTGGATGCACGCAGCCGTCATCGGCGCCTCCTTCGCCGTTGCCCAGTGGTGGGCCTCTGCGCACTTCGTCTATCAGCTCACCGACGTCGTAGCCTGCATCGTCTCCATCGCAGCAGCCGTTGTCTTCATGCGCTTCGTCAAGCCCCGCGGTGTTGAAGGCGTCCGCGAACGCTACGGCATCACCGCCCCCCTCGACGTTGAGCACCTGCCCGGCCGCCGCATCTGGATGGCCCTCATGCCCTACCTGGTCGTTGTCATCATCTTCGGTGTCGCTAACCTTTACACCCCCCTGGTCGACTGGATGAAGACCACCGCCATCAAGTTCAAGATGCCCCTGCTCTCAGAGCGTCTGCTCACCGCAGCAGGAGAACCGGTCAACACCGTCTACACCTGCTCCTGGCTCAACAACCCCGGCACCTACCTGCTGATCTCCGGCATCCTGGTCGCCGTCCTCTACGCCATCTTCAACGAAAACGGCAAGTACAAGCTCTCAATTGCTGACGCCTTCAAGGAAATCGGCTCTGTAGCCTACAAGATGCGCTGGTCAGCAGCCACCATCGCCCTGGTTCTGGCCCTGGCCTTCGTCATGAACTACTCCGGTCAGACCGTCGCCATCGGTGAGTACGTCGCCTCCCTCGGCGTAGCCTACGCCTTCCTGGCACCCGTCCTCGGCTGGGTCGGCACCGCCGTCACCGGCTCCGACACCTCGGCCAACGCCCTCTTCTCCAAGCTCCAGGTCACCGCCGCTGAGCACCTGCAAGAAGGCGGCATGACCGGTGCCCACCCCGAACTCATGCTGGCAGCCAACACCACCGGTGGTGTGGTCGGCAAGATGATTTCACCCCAGTCCCTCGCCATCGCAGCCACCTCGGTCAACATGGAAGGCAAGGAGTCCGAAATCTTCAAGGCAGTTCTCGGCTGGTCCTTCATCCTGCTGCTGGCCGTCTGTGCCCTGGTCTTCCTCCAGGCCACCGTCCTCTCCGGCCTGCTGGTTGAGCCCTACCTCACCGGCCACTAATCACCAGCCTCGCCCTATGAGTTAGGCAGGCAAGGGCGGTGCAGTCCCACGTAACATACGTTGGAACTGCACCGCCCTTCCCTATACCTTGTCTATGTACCTACCCCACCTGAAAGACAGCGCGTGAAAGAAAAAGAGCCCACCTACACCGCCCTGCTCGAGTCGATAGAGCACCGGCTGCGCCACGGCCAGCTGCGCGTGGGCGACCGGCTACCCGGTGAGCGTTCCCTCGCCGAAGAGTACGGCATTTCCCGTGCCTCGGTGCGCGAAGCCCTACGCATTCTCTCAGCCGTGGGTCTCATTCGCTCGGGAGTGGGTTCTGGCCCCAAAGCCGGTGCAGTCGTAGTATCGGAACCCTCGGACGCCCTGGGCTGGGCCCTGCGCATGCATATCGCCACCCGCACCCTGCCGGTCGCAGATATCGTGAGCACCCGCGTCCTACTCGAAGGTGAAGCTGCCGCCCGGGCAGCCGATGTAGCCCAGAAACCCGAACACGCCGCATCCCTAGCAACCGCCCGGCAGTACCTCGACGAAATGGATCACGCAGATATTAGCGATGACCGCTTCCACTTCTGCGACACCCGCTTCCACTACGAAATTTCCTCCCTCGGCGGCAACATCGTCATGGACACCGTCATTGACTCCCTGCACCTGGCCACCGTGGGCTATGTGCAGGAGGCCGTGCCCTACCTCGACGACTGGCAAGCCACCAAGCGGGAGCTCCAAGAGCAACACCGGGCTATCTACGCGGCGGTTATCGCAGGAGATGCAGAACGTGCCCAGCGAACAGTCGCTGAGCACATTCGATGGTTCTACGCCCTCTCAGAAATTGGTGCCGCCCATTACGAGTACCACCAGAAGGTGCGCGATGGGCAGGTCTAGGCCTGGAAGGTCTGACCGGTTAGACGCTCGTAGGCCTCAACGTAGCGGGCGCGGGTCTTCTCCACAACCTCGGCGGGAAGCTCAGGCACGGGGCCGGTGCCGTCCCAGCCCGACTCCTCGCTCTTGAGCCAGTCGCGCACGTACTGCTTATCGAAGGACGCCTGGGCGCGGCCGGGCTCGTAGTCGTTGGCATCCCAGAAACGCGATGAATCGGGGGTCAGCGCCTCATCGCCCAGGGTGATTTCACCGCGGTAGGAGTCGGTACCGAACTCAATCTTGGTGTCGGCCAGAATGATGCCGCGCTCACGCGCAATCTTCTCGGCGGTCTCGTAGACATAGAGAGTCAGTTCCTGCAGGCGGTCGGCGATAGCCTCCCCCACCTCAGCGTCGAGCTCTTCACGGGTGATGGGCTCGTCATGCTCCCCCACCTCTGCCTTGCCCGTGGGCGTGAAGAGGGCAGGTTCCAGGCGGGAGCCATCTACCAGACCGGCGGGCAGCTCAAACTCGTTGACCTTGCCGGTCTTACGGTAGGAGGCCAGACCCGAACCGGTGAGGTAGCCGCGCACAATGCACTCAACCGGGAACATGTTGAGAGACTTACAGATCATGGCGCGACCAGCCACAACCTCGGGCACATCGGTGGACAGCACATGATTGGGCACACCCTTGAGCTGTTCAAACCACCAGAGGGACATCTGGGTCAGAATCTTGCCCTTATCGGGGATCTCGGTGGGTAGCACCTGGTCAAAGGCGCTGATGCGGTCGGTGGCAACCACCATCACGGAACCGGCGCGCAGCTCGGCGTCGTCCTTTACGTTCAGGCCGGTCACATCCTGGGTGTCCTCATCGGGGATGTAGAGGTCGCGGACCTTGCCGGAATACACGTGCTTCCAGCCGGGGATGTCTACGGGGGTATGGCTCATGCTCTTCTCCTGGGGGTGTGCAGGTGGGGTGTGGGGTAATGATAAAAGTGACTGCCCACGCGGGGTACGGTGGGCAGTCACGGAGAGGTTAGTTCTGGGCGGGAATCTGAATACGATTCTCGGCGGCGGCGAGCGCAATGTCTGAGCGGTACTGGGCTCCCTTCCAGGCAATGTCGCGCACACCGGCGTAGGCGGCGTCGCGGGCCTCGGTAAGGTTTTCGCCTAGGGCTACAACGGCCAGTACGCGACCGCCGGCGGTGACGATGCTGTCACCGTCGAGGGCGGTACCTGCGTGGTCAACGTGTACGTTCTCGCGCTGGTTGGCGGCGTCGAGGCCGGTGATGGCATCGCCCTTGCGGGGAGTATCGGGGTAGTTTTCGGCGGCCATGACCACATCGACGGCGGTGCGGGGATCCCAGTCGAGGGTGAGATCGGCGGGCAGTTCGCCCTTGGCTGCTGCCAGCAGGACGCCACCGAGCGGGGTGCGCAGGCGGGCCAGCACGGCCTGGGTTTCGGGGTCACCGAAGCGGGCATTGAATTCGATGACGCGAATACCGCGGGAGGTCGCTGCCAGACCGCAGTAGAGGACGCCCACGAAGGGGGTGCCCCGGCGGGCCATTTCATCAACGGTAGGCTGGGCCACGCGCTCAATGACCTCTTCTACGAAGCCTTCGGGCAGCCAGGGCAGGGGGGTGTAGGCACCCATGCCACCGGTGTTGGGGCCCTCGTCGTTGTCGAAAATACGCTTGAAGTCCTGGGCGGGCGAGAGGGGCAGGCAGGTGCTGCCGTCGGAGATCACAAAGAGGGAGACTTCGGGGCCGTCCAGGTACTCTTCGATGACGACGCTACCGCCCGCTGCGAAGCAGGATTCAGCGTGGGCTAGGGCTGCATCGAAATCTTCGGTGACGACGACGCCCTTACCGGCGGCCAGGCCGTCATCTTTCACGACGTAGGGGGCGCCAAAGGTAGCGAGAGCGGTTTCTGCTTCTTCGCGGTTGGTAGCGACCTTAGCCATAGCGGTGGGCACATTAGCGCTGGCCATGACTTCCTTGGCAAAAGCCTTGGACCCTTCGAGCAGGGCAGCCGGCTTGGACGGGCCGAAAACAGCGAAACCGGCATCGCGCAGGGTATCTGAGACGCCTGCGACCAGGGGAGCCTCGGGGCCAATGACAACCAGGTCAGCGGCCAACTCGGTGGCTAGCGCAAGGGCTGCCTCGGGGTTATTTGCATCGATAGCGTGCACGGGGACATCCTGGGCGATACCCGCATTACCAGGGGCTGAGTGCACCTCGGTAACGGCTGGATCTTTCAGGAGTGCTCGGATAATTGCGTGTTCACGACCGCCGGGGCCCAGTACCAAAACCTTCATTCTTTTAGGCTACCGGCAAGGTCACGATTTGATGAAGTTTTTACCGCAGTTTGAGCGGTTTTTGCCGATTGATTTTTGCGGACGCCCGCCACCCACTCCCCTGCCAGGGGCTGGTAGGTGGGCAGCGGCGTCCGCACCCATCTACCTACCGCATTTATTCTGATGTACCCGCAACTAGTTGCGGGGTTTTCAGAATAAGTGCGGGGAGAACTGCCGGTTACTGCTCAAGTTTCTTCACCCCACCTTGCATAAGACGGTGAATAAGGGCATGGTGCCTGTTCATGAGGTCATCCCAGGTGGCCCGAATGACCGTCCACCCCGCAAGCTCAAGCGAACGCTGCCGCAGGGCGTCCCTTCGTAGCTGCTCCTCGGGTGGGCGGTAGGCGCCGTAGTACTTGTGTAGGCCATCGACTTCTAAAAGAAGTTTTAAGGCCTCCCAGGCAAAATCTGCGCGGTGTGCCCGACCGTCGTGCGTCCAAATTTCTAGCTGCTGACGAGGGCGCTCGAGCTTGGACTGTACGATTCTGAGCATTGCCAGGGATTCAAGAGGTGACTCGGTCAAAGCGCTCATCGACTCAGCGATGAGGGAAAAGCTTCCCGTTCGATAGCCGCTAGAGCTTGCGAGGTGGGCATGCAGATCGCGGTAAGGCACATGCGCATGATGCAGAAAATAATCTGTAATCGCCAAGGCCTGAACAGCAGGTAAAGATCGGGCGCAATCAAGGATAGTCGTGAGCGGGTCCGTGACCGGAAAACCAGCTACCATCTGGGCCGCCTCACATACTTCTGACCGGGCGCTATGGTACCTGACCTGGCTATGGTGCCGATGGTTAGAACGTGGAAGGGACAGCTCAACCTTTGCGGGCAACCCAAAGAGCGGAGCGCCCCACACGAGAGCAGCAGAAGCATGACTGAGCACCGCCTGCCGGTGAGACATCGCGAGCGCTACGGTCACGGCGATACACCGCTCTTCGGGCGTGAACTGCCGGCCCTCTACAGCTGAAACATAGACACCCCGCGTCAGCCTAATAAGTTCGCCCCGCCGGTGCATAGCGCCGATGAGGTTTTTACTCAGCCCTTCGAAGTTGAGCTGTTGAGATGTTTTGACTTTTGAGGCAACCCGTTCAATTCTGTCGTGCATGGGACTACTGTCGCAGAGCGGCGGTGGGCACTCAAGCACTATTTTCGAACCTGTGGAAAACTTCAGTTATACCTTGTCAGGGCGCGCATCGAACCTGTGGAAAAAATTGCAACAGAAGGTCACAACCGAAACCGCTCAACTTCTATATCCCACCATCTCCCCGCATTTATTCTGATTTACCCGCAACTAGTTGCGGTGTTTTCAGAATAAATGCGGAAGGCTTGCGCCAGTCACGCCCAGCACCCAACGCCCCACGTCCGCGCCAGCCACGCCCAGCAACCCGCAACCGTGCCCAACCCCACACCCCAACTATTTGCAGTTCCTGCAATATTGCAGTTACTGTAAATACATGCTGAAACACACCCCTCCCCTCGACCGGCGCAGGGCCCGCTCGACGGCGTCCAAACAAAAGATCGCCGCAGCCGCCGAACACCTTGTGCTCACCAGCGGGCGAACAGGCCTAACAGCATCGGCTCTCGCAGAGCAGGCAGGGGTCTCTGAACGCACCGTCTTCAACCACTTCAAAAAACTCGAAGACGCCCTGACCTACCAACTCTCAGTCCACCTCGAACCCTGCATCGATGAGCCTCCCTTCCCCCGGGGAGTCGCCATCGAAGACCTCCCGCAGGCCCTGGTGCAGCACTTCCACGAGGCGGTAGAAACCGAACGGGTGCAGCAGAACCTCGTCCGCTTTGTCACTCTGGGCGCAGCACTGGTTGAGGAAGAGTTTGACCTGATAGCCCGCGAAGTCACCCTCACCCTGGGCGATATCTGCAACGCCCTCTGTAGCGAGATTGATCGGCTCTACCCCGACCTATCACTCGACCAGTCACTAGCCCTTGGTCTCTTCGCCTACAACCTGCTGATGGGTTACGTTTTCGCCTTTGTGCGGTTCGCTCAAGAACTTGAAGAGAATATTTTTGAAGAGCCCGCCAAGCAGCTGGTCATCGAGCCCCAGATGTTCGTGCCCCATATCCACGCTTATATCCACCAGGTAGCAGCCGGAACCCCGGTATTTGCCGCTGACGGCAGCGTTACCTCCCACCAGACCGTTTAAGAGAAAACACAACCACACGAAAGGGAAACCGGCAGACCATGTCTGAATTCCTCTACAAAGTCGGCAGCTTCGCAGCTCGCCGCGCCTGGGCCGTCATCGGCATCTGGGCGCTGGTGATTGCGCTAGCTGGCGGTGCTTATGCTTCCTTTAAAGGGGAGCTGACCGATTCCATTACTATTCCTGGCACCGAGGCGCAGATGGTTCAGGAAGAGCTGACCGACACCTTCAACCTGAATCTCAATGCGGGTACCGGCTCTGCCATCGTACAGACCGAGGACGGCTCAGCCTTCACCGACGAACAAAAAGCTGCCGTCGCTGGCGCCGTTGCTGAGGCTGAGGGCGTTGAGGGTGTCGATACCGTCAACGACCCCTTTGCTATTGCTCAGCAGCTTGCGGATGCCCAGGCCCAGCTTGATGCTGGGCAGGCCGAGCTGGCTAGCGGCGAGCAGCAGATGGCGGACGGCCAGGCTCAGCTCGATCAGGCGAAGGCCCAGTTGGATTCGGGCCAGGCCGAGCTTGATTCTCGCCGTGCCGAGTTGGATTCAGGTCAGCAGCAGCTTGATGAGGGCTACGCCCAGCTTGAGGACGCCCAGAATCAGCTGAACGAGGCCCGTAGCCGCCTTGAGGGTGAGGGAGCACCGCCGGAAGCTTTCGGTGAGCTCAACGGCCAGCAGGCCCAGCTGGATGCTCAGCGGGCTCAGCTGGATGCGACCGCTGAACAGCTCAACCAGGGCCGTGCCCAGCTCGATGAAGCCCAGGCTCAGCTTGACCAGGGGCGCAGCGACTACGAGGCCGGCCTGGCTCAGCTCGAAGAATCCCGCTCCCAGGTAGAGAGCGGCAAGAGCACCCTTGAGCAGAACGCTGCCCTGTTGGAGATGTCCCAGAGCGGTGTTGCGATTTCTGAGGATAACTCCACCGCGATCGTGTCCGTTACCTTTGATGCGGAGACCGGTTCTATCCCGGCGGAAACTCTCGAAGAAACCCAGCAGAAGCTTGATGTACTGGCAGATAGCGGTCTGACCGTCACCTACGACCAGTACATGCAGGGCGTTGAGACCCATATGAATGCAACCGCGGAGATTATCGGTATCGGCATTGCCTTTATCGTCCTGTTTCTCATGCTGGGCACTCTGGTAGCTGCTGGCCTGCCGATTATTACGGCGATTATCGGCGTGGGTACTTCTGCCTTGGCCGTCCTTTCGCTGTCTAGCCTTGTGGAGATGACCTCGACCACCCCCACCCTGGGCACCATGCTGGGTCTGGCTGTAGGTATCGACTACACCCTCTTCATTCTGAACCGCCACCGCACGAACCTGGCTAAGGGTATGGGCGTGAAGGAATCTATTGCCCTGGCAACCGGTACCTCTGGCGGCGCAGTCTTCTTCGCAGGCGCTACCGTCATTATCGCCCTGCTGGGTCTGAACGTTGTGGGCATTCCCTTCCTGGGCGTTATGGGTAACGCCGGTGCCTTTGCTGTCGCCGTTGCTGTGGCAGTTGCTACCACCCTCTCCCCCGCCGTGATGTCCCTGCTCGGTGAGCGCGTCCTGAGCAAAAAGCAGCGAGCAAAAATTGCGGCTGGCGCTCAGGCCGCCAGCGAGGACGACGCCCAGGCGGCTTCCATTCGGGCAGAAGCTAAGCAGGCGGCGGCTGACCACGAGGAGGCCCACCGCGGCTGGATCGGCCTGATCTTGAAGAAGCCGATTGCTACCGTTGCCGCTGTGGTTCTGGCGCTGGGTGCTGTCGCCTTGCCGGTGACCGATATGCGGTTGGGTCTGCCGACCGGTGCCTCTCAAACCACGGATTCAGCTGCCTACATCTCGTACACCACGATTGCCGACAAGTTTGGTGAGGGTCAGAACGGCCCCATCGTGGTAGCAGCCCGCCTGCCCGAGGGAACCACCGAGGAACAGGCTAAGGCTCTGCAGGTTGAGGTGGGCCAGGATCTTCTGGATCAGAGCGACGTTTCAGCCGTCATTCCCGCCATGATCTCTGACGATAACTCCGCCCTGCTCTACCAGGTGATTCCCGACGAGGGCCCCAACGCCCAGTCAACCACCGACCTGGTGCACGCCCTGCGTGATATGACCGTCTCAACCGAGAACGGTGAGGTGACCTTCGGCGTCACCGGTCAGACCGCAATGGCCGTTGATATTGCCCAGAACCTGGCTGAGGTTCTGCCGGTGTACGTTGCGCTGGTCATGGGCCTGTCGTTGCTGGTTCTAATTCTGGTTTTCCGCTCCATTCTGGTACCGGTCACCGCAACCCTGGGCTTCCTCTTCTCCCTGCTGGCAGCACTCGGTGCGACCACGGCTGTGTTCCAGTGGGGCTGGGCTGCTGAGCTCTTCAACGTCTCAACCCCCGGCCCGCTGCTTGCCTTCCTGCCGATTCTGGCTGTGGGTATTCTCTTCGGCCTGGCCATGGACTACCAGCTCTTCCTGGTCTCGGGCATGCGAGAGGCCTACTCGCACGGTCGCGGGGCTAAGACCTCGGTTGTGGTGGGCTACCATCACGGCGCCCGCGTGGTCACCGCTGCGGCGCTGATTATGGCCGGTGTCTTTATCGGCTTCGTCTTCTCCGGTGACCCCATGATTGCCTCCATCGGCTTCGTGCTGGCGGTCGGTGTTCTGCTGGACGCCTTCGTCGTGCGTATGACCCTGATTTCGGCGCTCATGTACCTGCTGGGTGAAAAGGCCTGGTGGCTCCCCGCCTGGCTCGACCGCCTGCTCCCCGACCTGGACGTTGAGGGCACCAAGCTCGAAGCTCAGGCCCACGAGGAAGAGGCGGCCCCGGCACCTACTGAATCGCGGACGTCCGCCCCGGTGGAAGACGCTCGACACGAAGTGGCGGCCCCGGCACCCGCTCAGCAACCGGCGTCCGCGCCGGAGCATCCGGTCAGCCCCACCCAGGTTGTGGCGGTTGAGTCCACGCGTGCTCTGGCCCAGGCCGCTGTGGTTGCTGCCGACCAGGCCCTGGCAGCGGCAGACGAGGCCCAGGTTGAGGCGCAGCGAGCTGCCCGCGCGGCCCGCGAGGCGCTCAAGGCTCTTTCTGAGCAGCAGAAAGAGCAGTAGCGAGGACGCCGCACCCAGCTCATCTCGCACGGCCAGTCGGTAGATGCCCGCATTTATTCTGAAAAACCCGCAACTAGTTGCGGATGAATCAGAATAAGTGCGGGCATCGCTCGTTTCAGCGCTAGTGGCTACCCAGTAGACTGGTGGGCATGCAGACTTTTACCGCGCAGCAGGCAGCAGAGCTGGCAGTCGTCACCCGTGGTGACTTTATCGAGTCCCGCCATGTGGGGTCGCTGGTCGTACTGGCGCCCGACGGTTCTACCGCCCTGAGCCTGGGATCCCCCGAGGCTCTGGTCTATGCCCGTTCGGCGCTCAAACCCTTGCAGGCTATTGCGTCGATGAACGCGGGGGCTGAGCTACAGGGGGCCCAGATTGCGCTGGCTGCCGGTTCCCATACCGGTTCTTTTGAGCATATGAAGGTTGCCCAGTCGGTGCTGGCTGAGGCCGGGCTGACCGCCGATGCGCTGCTCTGCCCTCCTGCCTGGCCTGCTGATGAGCCCAGTTACCACGCCCTGGTAAGGGTCGGCCACGACAAGCAGCGTCTGGCTTTTAACTGTTCCGGTAAGCACGCGGCCTTTCTGTGGGGCTGTGTGAAGTCGGGCTGGTCGACAGATAACTACACCGACCCGCACCACCCCCTGCAGGAGCTGGTACTTCAAACTATTGAGGAGTTCACGGGCGAAACTCCCCAGCACGTCACCGTCGATGGCTGTGGCGCTCCGGTAGCTGCGACCTCGCTGGTGGGCCTCGCCCGCGCCTATTCAACCCTGGGCGCGGCGGTTGAGAACATTAAGGCCGATGCCCGTGCAGCCACCGTGGCCACCGCTATGGTGGACTACCCCGAGTACGTCCACGCGCCCGGCGGCTCCGATACGGTGCTGGCTGAGACCCTCGATGCCGTGGTCAAGCGCGGGGCTGAGGGTGTGCTGGCTATCGGGTTGCGTTCTGGCGCATCGGTGGCGCTGAAGATGCTCGATGGCTCAAGCCGGGCTGCTTCCCTGGTCGCTGTGCGGGCGCTCCAGGCCGCCGGTTTTCTTGAGGGCGAGGCCGTTGACCGGGCGGTTACGGCCACGACCTTCCCCATCACCGGTGGCGGGCAGCCCGTGGGTACTATCGAGCCCGGTGCGGCTTTTGAGGGGCTGCTCTAATGGCGATTCGCCGCAAGATTACCGAGGCGGACGGCCTCGCCGCCCTTGCCCAGGTACGGCAGGTTTTTGAGGGTACAGAGGGTGAGGACGCCCGCGCGGCGGCTTTCGCTGCCCTGCCCCGGGGCGTGAGGGCGGCGTCCGTCCGTTTTCTGCTCGAGGAGCTGGCGACCCTTGCCCCGGGTAATTCTGTGGAAGTGCGGGTACCGCCCATGGGGGTGACCCAGTGTATTGCCGGGCCGCGGCATACCCGCGGCACCCCGCCCAACGTTGTTGAAACCGACCCGCTGACCTGGTGTGCTATCGCGCTGGGTTATGCCAGCTGGCAGAGTGCCGCCCCCGCGATTTCGGCGTCCGGGCTACGGGCAGATCTGAGCGATTACCTGCCGCTGCTCTAGCCCCGGTGCTCGTTTACGCCTCGCTGCGTGCGGCTTCTTGATAAGGTTGATAGCTATGAGCATCCTGTCGAGATTCCGTCGCCCCACCGAACCTGCTACTCCCCTCACCGAGGCTGAGAAGCAGGCAGCCCCCGGCCAGCATTTTGCACCGGCGTCCGCGCCTGACCGTGCCAACCTGACGGTGCGCCGCGCCCCCTCCCTACCGGCATTTGCTATCACCGGCCTGCTCATCGGCCTCATTGTGGCTTTTGTTGTGACCGCCCTCGGCCCGGAAAACCCCAACTATACTTTTGGCGCAATCTACGGCGTGATGGCCGTTATCTTCGGGGCCCTCTGCACCGCCACCGCCATCGTAGTAGCCCTGCTCCTCGATAAGCGCTCAGCCAAGCGCACCACCACCTACCGCGCTGTCAGCCAGCAAGACTAAATCAAGCCCACCCGTGAGCAGAAACGTTCACACGGTGGGCTTTACTTATCAGTAGCGTATCGGGCAGGTACACTTGATATGTTCGCTCGCTCACGTGTGCTACCCCACGCTGCACGGCGAGATAACCACCCCACAACAAGAGACGGAAAACCACCTTGGCTCGTCCTGACGGAAAACTATCCTTCGACCTTGACCCCGTTGATCACGGCCCTAAAGACGAATGCGGCGTCTTTGGTGTATGGGCCCCCGGCGAAGATATCGCTAAGCTCACCTACTACGGCCTCTACGCCCTACAGCACCGCGGCCAGGAGTCAGCCGGTATCGCCACCAGCGACGGCAAACACCTGAACGTCTACAAAGATATCGGCCTGGTGTCCCAGGTGTTTGACGAGGCCACCCTCAACTCAATGACCGGCCACATGGCAGTAGGCCACTGCCGCTACTCCACCACCGGCGGCAACATCTGGCAGAACGCGCAGCCGACCCTGGGCGACACCCCCCACGGCACGCTCGCCCTCGCCCACAACGGCAACCTGGTTAACTCGGCTGACCTCTACGACCGCCTGCTAGCCAAGAACGGCGGCAAGCGCCCCGAACGCGGTGAGCTCGCCCAGGGCAACACCACCGACACCGCCCTGGTTACTGCTCTGCTCAAGGACCACGACTTTGACAGCCTCGAAGAGGCCGCCCTCGACCTGCTCCCCACCCTCTCAGGTGCTTTCTGCCTGGTCTTCATGGACGAGCACACCCTCTACGCTGCGCGCGACCCCCAGGGCGTGCGTCCGCTGGTCTTGGGCCGTCTTGACCGCGGCTGGGTCATCGCCTCAGAAACCGCTGCCCTCGATATCGTCGGTGCGTCCTTCGTGCGCGAGGTAGAGCCCGGTGAGTTCATCACGATTGATGAGGACGGCCTGCGCTCCCAGCGCTTCGCCGAAGCCAAACCCGCCGGTTGCGTCTTTGAGTACGTGTACCTGGCCCGCCCCGATACCACGATTTCGGGCCGCAGTGTCTACGAGTCCCGTGTTGAGATGGGGCGTCAGCTGGCCCGTGAACACCATGTAGAAGCTGACCTGGTCATGCCAACGCCCGAGTCCGGTACCCCGGCGGCGATTGGTTACGCCGAGGAATCCGGCATTCCCTTCGGCAACGGCCTGGTGAAGAACGCCTATGTGGGCCGCACCTTCATTCAGCCCTCGCAGACCATCCGCCAGCTGGGCATTAGGCTCAAGCTCAACCCCCTGCGCTCCGTAGTAGAGGGTAAGCGCCTGGTCGTGATTGACGATTCTATCGTTCGCGGTAACACCCAGCGGGCCCTGGTACGCATGTTGCGAGAGGCAGGTGCGAAAGAGGTACACGTGCGGATTTCGTCCCCGCCGGTCAAGTGGCCCTGCTTCTACGGCATCGACTTTGCCTCGCGCTCCGAGCTGATCGCTAACGGCCTGACCATTGAAGAGATCGGTAAGTCGCTGGGTGCAGATTCCCTGGGCTTCATCTCAGAAGAGGGCATGATTGCCGCTACCGAGCAGCCCCGCGAGCGCCTGTGCACCGCCTGCTTTACCGGCAAGTACCCCATCGAGCTGCCCAGCGAAGACCGCCGCGGCAAGTCCATCTTTGATGATTCCAAGGGGGGCCCGCTGGCCGGTACCGCGGCTGAGGTGACGGTAGAGCGTCCTGTTGCTCATAAGCCTTCTAAGGCCAAGGCGGTGTCTATCGAAACCCGCCCCGGCACCGAGGCGCTGGAGCACAAGTTTGATGGTGCCCCGGCGGCGTCATCGGGCACCGGTTCTTGTGAGCCTGGCCCCGATTCAGACCTTGAAGATTTAGTCCTTCCCCAAGATACGATTCCTGCCGATTCTACCGGCACTGACCGAGAGGCCCGCTAAATGAGCGAGAACCAGAACGCAGTTACCTACGCTTCGGCTGGTGTAGATGTTGAGGCGGGCGACCGCGCTGTTGAGCTGATGAAGGACGCCGTCAAGGCAACTCACGGGGCCGGTGTGGTTGGCGGTGTGGGCGGCTTTGCTGGCCTGTTTGACCTATCTGTGCTCAAAGATTACCGTAAGCCCTACCTGGCGACCTCCACCGACGGTGTGGGTACCAAGGTAGCGATTGCCCAGAAGCTCGATATCCACCACACGATCGGTCATGACCTGGTGGGTATGGTGGTGGACGACATCGTGGTGACCGGTGCGCGCCCCCTCTTTATGACTGACTACATCGCTACCGGCAAGGTGGTGCCCGAGCGCATCGCCGATATTGTGCGCGGTGTGGCTGAGGGTTGCTCGCTGGCTGGTACCGCCCTGGTGGGCGGCGAGACCGCTGAGCACCCCGGTCTGCTGGCTGAGGACGAGTACGACGTGGCAGGTGCCGCTACCGGCATCGTCGAGGCAGACGAGCTGCTGGGCCCCGACCGTGTGCGCGAGGGCGATGTGCTGATTGCTATGGCCTCCAGCGGTATTCACTCTAACGGCTACTCCCTGGTGCGTAAGGTGCTGTCGGTTGCCGGCTGGGAATACGAGCGCGAGGTTGCTGAGCTAGGCCGTACCCTGGGCGAGGAACTGCTGGAGCCCACCCGCATTTACACCGCTGACTGCCTGGATTTGATTGAGGCTTTCCCCGTGAACGGTGAGGACGGCCAGACCGGTTCGGGTGTGCGCGGCTTCTCGCATGTGACCGGTGGCGGCCTGGCCGCTAACCTGGCCCGTGTGCTGCCCGTGGGCACTGTGGGTGTGGTGGAGCGTTCCACCTGGGAGATTCCCGCTATCTTCAAGCTGATTGGTGAGCTGGGTTCTGTTCCCCAGGCTGACCTGGAACGCACCCTGAACCTGGGTGTGGGCATGATTGCTGTGGTCGACCCGTCTGTTGCCGATGCGGCTGTTGAGCGCCTGAACAAGCGCGGTCTGCCCTCGTGGGTGCTGGGTACCGTGCAGAAGGATTCTGGCGAGCACAAGAGCAACCCCGACTACGTGCAGGGTGCTAAGGGCGTGGACGGCGGCGCGGCAGTGCTGCTGGGCTCCTACAAGTAGGCCCTACAGGAACATATACAAGGGTGGTGGGCCCGGTCTTTTGACCGGGCCCACCACCGTTTTCCGCAACTCTTAGGGGTTAGGCAACCTTGAGCAGGGCTTGCTGCTCACGTGCCTGCTCGCCCGGCGCAGGCGCGGGGAGGGCGGCGTCCGCGCTCTTTGCCTGTGTGCCCTGCCCTTGATCGGCAAACACCCAGCGGCGCTGCGCCGCAAAACTGACCGGGATGAGCACCAGCTCGACCAGCACCTTAGCTGCCAGCAGCGGCAGCCCTATCCAGGTGAGGGCCTCCAGCAGAGCGGTGTTAGTCGCCAGAATCGCCACAGCCAGTACCGCATAGCGTCCCAGGGAGTGGTGGGTCTGCGGGCGGGGCCCACCATCGTGCATGACGATACGGTTAAGAGCGAAGTTACACAGGGCCGAGGTCACGCGAGCCCCCACCACCGCCAGGAGCAGGGGCGCACCCAGGGCAACCAGCACCATCAGGGCCACCGTATCAATGATGAAGCCCGAGAAGCTTGCCGCCAGGAAGGCCAGCAGCGGCGCGTAAATCCGCAGGGAGTCCCGGACCGGGTTGAAGTGGCTGGTGGGGTTACCCGGCTCGTAAACCTTAGTAATCGGCACCTGGGTCAGTTGAACCCCAAAGCGCGAGGCCCGCAGCAGCATATTGAACTCATACTCGTAGCGGTCACCGGGCAGATCGAGCGCCCAGGGCAGAATCTGCGGGGTCAGCCCGCGCAGGCCGGTCTGGGTATCAGCCAGTTTCTGCCCGGTCAACAAGCCAAACAGGGCGGCGGTCAGGGCGTTGCCCACCCGGGAGCGCAGCGGCACCCGGGTCTCGGGGGCGGTGGGGTCGGCAATGGTTCGCACGCCCATCACCAGGGTTTTTTGCCCGGCGGACGCCTGCGCCGCCGCTTCCCTACCCACGGCCAGGATATCGGCGGGCAGGTGCTGACCATCAGCGTCCGCGGTCACAATAACCTCACCGGGTGCCTCAGCCTGAGCCCAGGTGATTCCCGCCCGCAGCGCCGCACCCTTACCACCGTTAGCGGGCAGGTGCAGCACAGTCACCGATACCAGCCCAGACCGGGCAAAACGACGCTCAACCGAGGGCGCAGGGGCTAGCCGGGCACCCAGCTGCTCGACCTGCTCAAAGATAGGAGCGAAGTCTGAGCCGGAGCCGTCGTTGACCACCAGTACGCGGGCGGTGATGCCCTCAGCGCTGGCACGGGTGTCTATGTCTTCGATGAGACGCACCAGGGAGGTATCAGGTTTGTAGGCGGGAATCAGGATCAACATGACCTTTAGGCTCCTGCGATGTAAAGGATGTCGCTGGTTTCGCGCTCTTGGCCCTTGCCCAGCGGGTTATTGACCAGGGAGTCGTTGAAGAGCATCACGGAGGAGCCGCCACCGTCGATGTTGTAGGCGGTGGTGCAACCGGCGTCGAGCATCATCTGGGCCAGCTCGGTCATGGTGGCACCGCGGGAGTAGCCTTCTGAGCGGCCATCGACCACCATAAAGAGCAGGTGGTTGGTACCGATAACTCCGACGGCGGTGCGGGGCTGCTGCCCCTGGATGGAGTGATTGCCGAAGTTGGTGTCTACTTCAATGTCTTCGATACCGTCAAGGATTGCGCCGTTTTCGACCAGGGCCGGGCCGAAGGAGAGGGTCTGCAGGACGCCTTCTGCCAGGAGGGTCTGGGCGTCGGTGCTGGTTTCGTCGTAGATTTTGACGCTGCCGTCAGCGTAGAAGGCTAGGCCGGTGCGGGCAGGAGAGTCGCGGTAGACCACGCCGTTACGCACCACGATGCCGGTTTCGCGGAAGCCGTAGTAGTCGCCGTTAATAGCCCAGATAGCGTTGTGTTCTGCGCCGATGTTGCTGGGCAGGTCAACAATGTTCAGGCCGAACTGGTTATTAGCAAAGGCCGAGCGCAGGATGCTCGCCGACCCCAGCTTGACCTCCGCGGTGTAGGCGGTGATCTGGTCGCTGGCGCCCTCGTTGAGCACGATGGTATTCAGGGCGATAGAGCCGTTATCTGCGGTGACGCCGGTGTCGGTTACCTGCATGTTGGTCAGTTCGGTGTCGGACGCCGCGGCGCTTGTGGTGCTGTTCGAGGCAGCCTGGGCCTCGTAGGCGGCTACGTCTGCGATTTCGGTGTGGTCACGCAGGTAGCGGTTGTAGGCCCATCCGCTACCCAGACCTGCGGTGCCCAAAAGGCCCAGACCGCCGATGAGGGCGGTACGTCGAGTGGTTTTGGATTTGACCCAGCTGGTCTTCTGCTCTGCCTGGGTCTGCTGCGGGTTCTGTTCGATGTTCTGGTCTGCGCTGTTGTTCATACCTTCAACTATGGGCGGCTAACCCATGACGAAGGCTTGTCTAACCTATGCCCCAGCTGTGACTGCAACTGAGCGCACCTAGCCGAGCGCGGACGTCCGCGCCTACACCGCTAACCCTTCTCTAACTGTGGCACTGACCGCCAAATGTGGCAACGCCACCGCCACATTTGGCGGTAGCCACAACATGTTGCGCCCCCGCCCATCAGCGGACGCCCTTATCCACCAGATTCTTTCGCACAAGCTCAGGGTTATTCATCAAGTCGCTCCACCTAACACGCACAAAACGATAGCCTCGCAGCTCAAGGTCACGCTGACGAATAACCTCCTTCTGAAGCACATGATCCGGCTGCCCATAAGCTCCCGAGTACTTCACGTCTCCATCGACCTCCAGGATGACCTTGGCATCCTCCCACAAAAAATCAGGACGATAGTACCGCTGCCCCACCCAAATAACTTTCTGTTCCTCAGGCCGAGACAGACCCCACGACATCACCAGATACCGTGCAACCGTCTCTGCAGGCGACTCAGATTTTTCGCTCATATACTCAGCTATCTTTTGACGCTGTTTCGAATACCTACCGCTGCTTTTGAGCAGGGCACTCCGTAGCTCGGCAGCTGGCACCAAACGGTGGTGCAGAAAATAGTCTGCAACGCACAAAGCACTCAAAAAAGGAAGACTCTGGCAGCAGTCAAGTATCGTCTGAAGAGGCGTAGTCACAGCTAGCCCCTGATTCAGTACTGCCTGGTCACAGATTTCTTTGCGCGACCTACTCACATGTACACCCGG
Organism: Rothia nasimurium; assembly: GCF_042660305.1. NCBI lineage: Bacteria > Bacillati > Actinomycetota > Actinomycetes > Micrococcales > Micrococcaceae > Rothia > Rothia nasimurium. Next base: position 740 of record NZ_JBHSTW010000013.1, on the reverse strand, counting down.
TTTTGACCGCACAGCAGAAGAAGCGCTGCTCACCCATATCTTTGCGGGTGCTTCCAATAAAGGCGCTCCCCACCAAAGAGCTGCAGATGAATGACTCAGCACATACTGAGGGTGCGTCTTCATAAACGCCACATGCTGGGCTATAAACCGGTGACGGCCGTCCCAACTTTGCCACGTCTGCACCGGCGTATAGGCATTGGTCGCGATCTTATACAGTAGACCCCGTCGACACCGCCGAGAAATTTCGGACGAGCTGATACCTTCGTCTTTCAGCTCCGATGAGGTTTTGATCTGATCGTATATCCTGCTCATACCCACTACCTTGACCACCAGACCTCGCGTTTTCTAGAGGGGGCGGTGAATCTGTGGATAACTTCAGCTATTTTTTGCTCTTATCAGCCTGTATGTCGTAGCGGCCTTGCTATGTGTTAAGAATCGTCCACAGGGCTTGACAGCTTTGCAAGTATCGGCGCTGCTCCAGGAGCCGCGAAGACGGACGACTCTGCGCGACGCGCCTAGCCGAGCACGGACGTCCGCGCCTACACCGCTAACCCTTTTCTAACTGTGGCGCTGACCGCCAAATGTGGCAACGCCACCGCCACATTTGGCGGTAGCCACAACATGTTGTGCCCGCGCCCATACAAAAGCCCGCCACCGGCTGTGAACTAGCCCCCGAAAGTTGGACTGGTTTAATCCTAGACCGTCAGGGCTGCCAAAGCCTGGCTCCGATACCCCATCGG
>NZ_JBHSTW010000012.1:0-7413 GCF_042660305.1 Rothia nasimurium | reverse complement strand
GAGCTTCGTGCTCGCATAGGAGATGCTCCCCATTAGTTGGTGACTGTTTTTTAGTAGTCCAACTTATGGGGAGCAGTTCAGTCAGGCCGGGGACCACTACGACCTTCATGCCTGCGGCCATAGCGCTTTGCGCTCCGGAAGCAGAGTCTTCTACGGCAACACAGTTGGCGGGATTTACCCCTAGATGCTTTGCCGCCAGCAGATAAGGTTCGGGGTCGGGCTTGGCCTTGGTAACCTGCTCATCGGTTATCAGGGTCTTAAAGAGACCGGCAGGTGCCAACCGGGCGGTATTAGCTGCAAGCTCGGTGGTTGCATTGGTGACGATACCTGCGGGGACGCCAGCCTCAGCTACCTGAGCCAGTAGAGCCTCAATGCCGGGCAGGAACTCAACCCGGGCGTCCTTGAGCAGTAGCGACATCTTTGCCTTGAGCCGGTTATAGAGTTCATCAGCGGGGACGTCGGCCCCTAGTTCCTGCATACGGGCAAAGGTCACTGCGGCAGGTTTGCCCAGGGTCATGAGTGTGTCTTGCTCGGTCCAGCGAGCGCCAAACTCGGCAGCCAGGGCAGTTTTTGCCTCGGCCCAGAGGGGCTCGGTATCTACCAGGGTTCCGTCGTGATCGAAGAAGATAGCTTCAAGTCTGCTCATAGCACCACCCTACCCGTCCTCGGGGAGCTTTGCCCGGTTAGGATAGGTGGGTGAACCAAGAGCGCTCCCTTACCACCACAGAATCGTTACCCACCCACCCGCGCCTACGGCGGCAGCCCAGCCTCGTGCGCCGGGTGCTTGCCTACCTGCTGGTGCCCATGGCTTTTATATCGGCTGCCTGGATTACTGCCGGGCGCGCCCTCTTTGGTGCCGGGGGAGAGCTAGTGCCCATTTACGCGATTTCATTTGGGCCTGCCCTGCTGGTCATCCTGTTGGTCGCTGCCCTGTTTTCTTTCAAAGAAATGGGCGTGCAAGAAAAGGGAGTGCGGGCTGGCTTGCCGCCCGTCACCGCGCTCGTGGCAGTATCTACCTGGGTGTTGGCCGGATTCTTCGGTATGGTGGCCCCCGACCGTCTTGAGGGGCAGAACATTTCAGCTGCTGCTGCCCTGCTGGGCTCCGACGTCATTGGCCTCTCCGCTGCCTTTGGCAATACCAGCGGGATTTTGACCTTCTCGTTCGCTATTGCCACCCTGCTACTCGCTATCAGTGACTACCGAAAAGCCCGAGCCCTGATGCGAGGGCTCGATGATGCCACTCGGGAGCGACTAGAGCGTGAAGAATCGATGTACGACTTTCTTGACTAGCCCTGGGTAGGTTCTGAGGGGAAGTCTTACAGATTAACCTGCTCGAGCCAGCTCTTGAGTACATCGGTTGCAACTGCGGTCAGCTTTTCTGCGTAGAGGGAGGCCTCGCGGCGGATGACCGCAACGTCCTGCTCTGAAGCCCTGACGTAGTCGGCATAAGCAATCAGCCACTGCTCAATATGGCGGGGGTTGACCTCAAGGTGGAACTGGAGCGCCAGAGCGTAGGGCCGCCCTGCGGCGTCCTCTAGGGTAAAGGCCTGGTTCTCGCACATCTGGGTGCGGGCTAGGCTAAGGGAATCTTCGGGCAGGGTAAAGGCATCGCCGTGCCAGTGGAGGACGGGGGTGTTGCCCAGTGGCGCGAGAACAGATTCTTTCCCGGCTTCGGTAAGTTCTACCGGGGAGTAGCCCAGCTCAATGGCACCGGTGGGGTCAACCTGGGCTCCTGCAGCTAGAGCAATCTGTTGGGCGCCCAGGCAGATGCCCAGGATGGGTTTCTGCGCGGCGATGCGCGCCTTGATGAGTTCTACTTCTTCAAAGAGGAAGGGGTAGTCCTGGGTGTCGTTCACGCTGATGGGAGCGCCCAGAATAACCAGCAAATCCGCCTCGCGCACCTCGGGGGTGTTGAGGGCGTCAATACCGGCATCGCGGTATTCGACGCTAAAACCTCGCTCGGTGAGTAAATCCTCAAAGATGCCAAGGTCTTCAAAGGCGACATGGCGGACGGCGTAGGCGGTGCGGGGCATGGTTCTCCTTGGGTGAGTGACTGCTACCAGTGTAAAGGTGATGCGGTGAGTTGAGAAAGGCGGCGGACGTGCGTGCCCGCCGTGCGAGACACCTGCAGGTTTGGGGCAGATAGGGGTAGAAGAAAATGTTCTCTCAGGTATCTAGCGCAAGATAGTTGAGTGTAGTAGACTCAAGTTAAAGCTGAGTGGAGTACACTCAAGTATGAACGAACTACCTACGCAAAAGGTAAAGGAGAACAATGAACGCCCAATTTACAACCAAGAGCCAAGAAGCCCTCTCGGTCGCCAATATGAATGCCCAAACCGCGGGCAACCCCACCCTCGATACACCCCACCTGCTCAAGGCTCTCATGGACCAGCGCGGGGGAGTCGCTGTAGCCGTCCTCAAAACCGCCGGTCTCGACGTCGATGCCATCTCGCTGGCAGCGTCCATCGAGATTTCAAAGCTACCCAAGGTGCAGGGAGCCTCCGCTGCCCAAGCCCAGCCGAGCCGGGCCGTCCTAACCGCCATTCAAACCGCGCAAGCCAAAGCAGCCCAGTTCGGCGATACCTACATCTCCACCGAGATACTGCTGCTGGCGCTCGCCGCCGGTGATGACGCCACCGCCCGCGCCCTACAGAAAGCCGGGGCAACCGAAAAGACCATCGAAGAAACCATCCCCACCGTGAGAGGAGATCGCACCGTGACCACCCCCGACCCTGAAGGCACCTTCGGCGCCCTAGAACAGTACGGCACCGACCTGACCGCCGTTGCCCGTGAAGGTAAACTCGACCCTGTCATTGGGCGCGATAGCGAAATCCGCCGCGTGATCCAGGTGCTCTCCCGCCGCACCAAGAACAATCCCGTGCTCATCGGTGAACCCGGCGTCGGTAAAACCGCCGTGGTTGAGGGCCTGGCCCAGCGTATGGTCTCAGGTGACGTGCCCGAATCCCTGCGCGGCAAGACCCTGATCTCCCTGGACCTGGGGGCAATGGTCGCCGGTGCCAAGTACCGCGGCGAATTCGAAGAGCGCCTCAAGGCCGTGCTCGAAGACATCAAGAAGTCTGAGGGGCAGATTGTTACCTTCATCGACGAGATTCACACGGTTGTGGGAGCCGGTGCCTCTGAGGGCTCCATGGACGCCGGTAATATGCTCAAGCCCATGCTGGCCCGCGGTGAGCTGCGCCTGATCGGTGCAACCACCCTGGACGAGTACCGCGAAAACATCGAAAAGGACGCCGCCCTAGAGCGCCGCTTCCAGCAGGTCTACGTGGGTGAGCCCAGTGTGGAAGACACCATCGGTATTCTGCGCGGTCTGAAGGAGCGATACGAGGCCCACCACAAGGTCGCCATCGCAGACTCCGCCCTGGTCGCTGCCGCTAACCTGTCCAACCGCTACATCCCTTCGCGTCAGCTACCTGACAAGGCCATCGACCTCATTGACGAGGCAGCCTCCCGCCTGCGTATGGAAATCGACTCCGCCCCCGAAGAGATCGACGCCCTGCGCCGCGCCGTTGACCGCCTGACCATGGAAGAGCTGGCACTGGCCAACGAGACCGACCCCGCCTCCGTCGAGCGCCTTGAAGCCCTGCGGGCAGATATGGCTGACAAGAAGGAAGAACTGGACGCCCTCAACGCCCGCTGGGAAGCCGAAAAGGCTGGCCTTAACCGCGTTGGTGACCTCAAAACCCAGATTGACGAGCTGCGCTCCAAGGCAGAAGTCGCCCAGCGCGAAGGTAACCTGGCCGAGGCCTCCCGCGTGCTCTACGGTGAGATTCCCGCCCTTGAAGCTGAACTCGCCGCAGCCCAGCAGGCTGAGACCACCGCGTCCGAAGAGTCCATGGTCTCTGAAGAAGTGACCGCCGACGATATCGCCGAGGTGATCTCTTCCTGGACGGGTATTCCCGCAGGCCGTATGCTCCAGGGCGAATCTGAGAAGCTGCTGCACATGGAAGATGAGCTGGGCAAGCGCCTGATCGGCCAGCGCCAGGCAGTCACCGCCGTGGCCGATGCCGTGCGCCGCTCCCGCGCCGGAATCTCAGACCCCGACCGCCCCATCGGCTCCTTCCTCTTTCTGGGCCCCACCGGCGTCGGTAAAACCGAGCTGGCCAAGGCCCTGGCTGAGTTCCAGTTCGACGACGAGCGCGCCCTGGTACGTATCGACATGAGCGAATACGCCGAAAAGCACGCTGTTGCCCGCCTGGTCGGTGCCCCTCCCGGGTACGTCGGCTACGAAGAGGGTGGCCAGCTCACCGAAGCTGTACGCCGCCGCCCCTACTCGGTCGTGCTCCTCGACGAGGTCGAAAAAGCCCACCCCGAGGTCTTCGATATCCTGCTGCAGGTACTCGACGACGGCCGCCTGACCGACGGCCAGGGGCGTACCGTGGACTTCCGCAACGTCATCCTGATTCTGACCTCCAACCTGGGCTCCCAGTTCCTGATTGACCAGAACCTCGATGACGAAGCCCGCAAGAGCGCCGTCATGACCACCGTCAACGCCAGCTTCAAGCCGGAATTCCTTAACCGCCTGGACGAGGTCATCATGTTCGAGCCGCTCTCAGCCGATGACCTGGCCTCCATCGTGGGCCTGCAAATCGCCTCCATGGCTCGCCGCCTGGAAGACCGCCGCCTAACCCTGGACGTCACCGACGCCGCCACCGAGTGGCTGGGCCTTGCCGGCTACGACCCGGCCTACGGCGCCCGTCCGCTCCGCCGCCTCGTGCAGCGCGAAATCGGCGACCGCCTGGCCAAGGGAATCCTGGCCGGTGCCATCAAGGACGGCGACACCGTACGCGTGGACGTCAACCCCGACGTCACCGTCGACGGGCTGGTCGTCACCGCCGAGTAAAAGCCGGGAATGACCCTATTGTTTCTCTCTTGACCCTACGGATTATCTCGGGGTCAAGAGAGAAGCGATAGGGTCTTTGTCTTTTAAACTGGAAGAGTGAACCAGACCCAGCCCCGCCCCGAACCCAACATGTTCGATACCCGCTTTGCCGGGGCGTCCGTGTCCATCACCGCGCACGCCGATATCGCCGCCACTCACGCGGCGGCCCTGCGCTCCATCGACCGGGTGGTGGCCGAAACGGCCCAGCCCACCGACCCGCAGGTAGCGGCGGACGGCATCCGGCAACTCCTGCGTGACGAGCAGGTTCTGGTGCTCACCGGGGCAGGAATCTCCACGGGCTCGGGGATCCCTGACTACCGCGGCCCCGCCGGGTCCCTGCGCAACCACCGGCCCATGACCTACCAGGAATTCCGCTTCGACGAGGTGGCGCGGCAGCGCTATTGGGCCCGCTCCTTTGTGGGCTGGCGGCAGATGAACCGGGCCCGCCCCAACACTGCCCACTACCTGCTCGCAGACCTGGAAGCCCAGGGGTGCCTTGCCGGGCTGATTACCCAAAACGTGGATGGCCTGCACACCGCAGCCGGCTCCCGCACAGTCGTTACCCTGCACGGGGATCTTTCCCGCATTGAGTGCCTAGACTGCGGAGCGGACGAGGGCCGCACCTCTCTTGACTCCCGCATCGAAGCCGCCAACCCCGGCTACCTCGAACGCCTCGCCAGCACCACCTTGCAGGTCAACCCCGACGGGGACGCTGAGATCGACGCCCGTTTTATTCAAGATTTTCAGATGGTCGGCTGCCTGGCCTGCGGCTCGACCAAGCTCAAACCCGCAGTGGTCTACTTCGGCGAACCTGTGCCGTCTGCCCGTAAGCAGGCCGTGAAAGAACTGGGGGAGCGGGCGCGCTCCCTGCTGGTTCTCGGCTCATCTCTGGCCGTGATGAGCTCCTACAAAATCGCCCTCGATTTTGCCCGCGCGGGCAAGCCCATCGCCGTCATCAACCAGGGCCCGGGCCGGGCGGACGCGCGTGCCACCTACCTCTGGCGCGCCGACGTCACCGACGCCCTCTACGCCGTTACAGCCCCGCACGAAGGCATCTAAAACTTTTTCTTCTGTGAGTTTCACCAGGTCAAAGGCACTAAAAGGGCTGTCTGTAGGTGCTCATAAGTGAAGGCTAAGTACAACACAGGCTAAACACAGACTCTGAGAGAACACTGGTTATCAAGCAAAACAAGACCAGATACACCCCTCGGAGAACCCCGTGAACACCATCATCACAGCAGCTGCCCTCGACCTCGTCGCCATTCTGATTCTGTGCGGCATGTACGTCACCCGCCACCGGCTCCCTCACCAGCGTGCGCTAGGGGTCAGTGAGCGAGCAGGACGCCCGCACCCGCTTTACTTGCCAGGGGCAAGGAAGCCGGGGTGGGCGTCCTTATTTTTACCTTTTGACAAGGGGAAATGAAAAAGTTTGGCATGCATAAGTTCAAGCTAAGTTCGCCACAGCTTAAACATAGCTTCGCCCACCAGACTGTTAACAACAGCCCGAACAGAGCACGACAGAAAGACCGCCATGACTGCTACAGCCTTCACCCAGAACACCGCCACCCTGGCCCCGGCCCACTGGCCCGGCATCAGCCTGGACGAACTGAACGCCAAAGCAGCCATGCAGACCCGCGTCGACCGCAAGTACATCGTCGACGGCCTCTACGCCCGCACCGACCTAACCCTGGCCGGTGAAGGTACCCTGAATGTCACCGGTAACTACGGCGACGGCATCGCCAGCGGCGACGGCTTCACCATCAGCATCAACGGCTCAGAGGCCGGTACCGCTACCGCAACCTCCGGTGCTGCTGCAGGTGGCATGGGTGGTATGGCACCCGGTGGCCGCCCCTAAAGCCCCATAGACTCAGCCGGCGATAACGACACTTGCAGCCTAGAACTTCGCCGGCTGCCCTACCGCTCCGCGTCACCTCTTTCTGGTCGGGTGACGCGGAGCTTCTCTTTGCCAGGAGGGGAGCTGCATGAAATAAAACGACCGTTCTCTATATTTTTGTGGTTTTTAGCAGTTTCTTACATCTCATGTGGCGAACAGGCAAGCAAAGACGCGCAAAAACATGTACCCTTAGATACAGAAAAGACTGAAAGTTTTTCTGGCACACCCCTGCGCGCACGCGGGTGGCCAGATACGAGCGATAAAGAGGGGGTCTCGCCATGGGGCGCGGCCGTCAGAAGGCTAAAGCAACTCGGCAGGCTCGGGAGATGAAGTACTTCAGCCCCGACACCGACTACACTGCACTTGAGCGGGAGCTCAGCAAGAATGCTGGCTCTCAGTCTAAGACGTCTGGTTATCAGTACGATGACGAGGACGACTACGCAGAATACGCAGATAAGTACGCCGACGATTATCAGGAGAAGTAACCCGCGTAGCACCACGCGGGTTCTTCCCGTCTCTTTTTCTAGCCCGCCACCGCCAGTGAACTGCTCCCCATAAGTTGGACTACTAAAAAACAGTCACCAACTAATGGGGAGCATCTCCTATGCGAGCACGAAGC